>JAFGHN010000302.1 GCA_016930115.1 Spirochaetales bacterium
GCAAGGGTAAATCCGGTGGTCAATCCGCCGGCAAGCAGCCCGACAACACCGGCCACATCAAGGGTGATACCCACAATCACCGGAACGGCGATTGCCATGAGCGAAGGAACCAGCATCTCTCTCTGCGCGCCTCTTGTCGAAATATCGACGCATTTTGCGTATTCCGGAACTGCTTTGCCCTCCATGATACCGGGTATTTCCTTGAACTGACGCCTGACCTCTTCCACCATGGATCCGGCCGCGCGGCCGACAGACTTCATGGTCATTGCACAGAAAACGAAAGCCATCATCGCGCCAAGGAATACGCCGCCCAAGAGCATCGGATTGAAAATCGAAAGGTTGTAGGCTTCTATGAAATCCTGTATGCCGGCGCCGGAAATGGCAACCGCCTTTTCGCCGGCTTCAACTGCGGGGCTTGAGTCGCCGGAATAAAAGAGGATATCCCCGACCTGTTTGACGCCGTCTACGGCTTTGTTCGCCAGTTTTCCAATCCAGAGCTTTATTTCCTCGATATAGGCGGCGAGGAGCGCCATCGCCGTCAGAGCCGCGGAGCCGATGGCAAATCCTTTGCCGGTGGCGGCGGTGGTGTTGCCTAGCATGTCGAGCGCGTCGGTCCGCTGCCGCACTTCCTCCGGAAGATTCGACATTTCGGCGTTTCCTCCCGCATTATCGGCGATAGGACCGAACGCGTCGGTGGCCAGGGTTATTCCAAGGGTCGAGAGCATCCCGACGGCAGCAAACCCGATTCCGTAAACGCCGGTGGCGAAATTCGTAAATCCGCCGGCCGAGGCAAACGCAAGGATGATGCCGAGGGTAATCGTTACAACCGGAACCCAGGTGGAGAACATACCCACCGCCATTCCTTCGATGATCGTGGTGGCAGGCCCGTTCAATGTCTGCTTGGCTATGCCTCTTGTAGGCTTATATTCATCGGAGGTGAAGTGTTCGGTCGCCTGACCGATGATAACCCCCGCGACAAGACCCGCTACTACCGAACCGAACACACCCCAGGTGATCCAGTCAACGGCGGCCATTACGGCAAGGGCGGCCAGAATCAACACCGAGCTGCCTCCGGTGCCGAATAGAAGCGCATGGAGGAGGTTTTTCTGATTGGCGCTCTCTTTGGTCCGGACCATGAAAATGCCGACGATGGAGAGCACTATTCCAATAGCGGCGACAAGCATGGGCGCGACTATTGCGGTGATCTGCTCCCCGGCGGCAAGCCCGGGCAAAGCCGCCCCCAGCGCGGCGGTAGCGAGGATTGAACCGCAGTACGACTCATAGAGGTCTGCGCCCATCCCGGCTACGTCACCCACATTATCGCCGACATTGTCGGCTATGGTCGCCGGATTCCGCGGATCGTCTTCAGGTATGCCGGCTTCAACTTTGCCGACAAGATCGGCGCCGACATCGGCAGCCTTTGTATAGATACCGCCGCCGACACGGGCAAACAGTGCCTGGGTCGAGGCGCCCATGCCAAAGGTAAGCATGGTAGCGGTGATCTCAACCATTTTGGCGTGCTGCGTTGTACCGGAATGTACCAGGTTTAAACCGAGAAAGGTCAGTCCCTCTCTCATGTGGTCCGCCGTGTAGACAAGCTTGGTGAGAATGATGTACCAGAGGGATATATCGAGAAGGCCGAAACCGACGACGACCAGGCCCATAACCGCACCGCTGCGGAAGGCGATCTGAAGGCCTTGGTTCAACGATTTGGAGGCCCCGTGCGCTGTTCTGGCTGAAGCGTAGGTGGCGGTCTTCATGCCAAGATACCCGCAGAGCGCCGAGAAAAATCCCCCGGTGAGGAAGGCGACCGGGACGAAGGGATTCTGAATCCCGAAAAAGGCGAGAAGCGCCAGCAGCACGACAAGCACGGCAAACACAATACCGACGACGCGATACTGCCTGCCGAGGTAAGCCATGGCGCCGGTCCGCACATACTGGGCGATCTCCTTCATCCGGTCGGTGCCCTCGGAGTTTTTCATCATACGCTTGTAAAAATAGAAGGCGAAAACCAACGCTAATACAGAGGCTGCGGGAACGAACCAGAACTCTCTGACTGTTGCGTTTATGGTCTCGATCTGAACTGCATCTCCCATAGACTACTCTCCTCAGTAAAAGTGTAAACAGGCATCTTTTAGCATACTTATCGAGATTAGGGAAGCTTTGAGCCGGTTATTCCGTTGTCGATGGCATTGCGAATCATCTCGATTGCGGCCGGCTACAACCTGTACGGATGAGGACCGAAATCGGTATTGATAACGTCCGGCTGGTAATAAGGTGAGACCGCGCGGCCAGGTGCGGTCACCTCATCGATGCGGGCCATATCTTCTTTTGTGACCGTCACTTCGAGTGCGCCCAGATTGTCCACAAGCTGTTCCATCGTACGCGGGCCGATGATGGGACAGGTGATGCCCCGCTGTTCCTTGCACCACGCCAGCGCGAACTGGCTTGGCGAGCAGCCCTTCTCTCCGGCGATCTTAGCGACGGTTTCGATGACGTCGTAAGCCCGGTCCGAAAAAAGCGCGCCGGTGGTGTCGGGTGTCCGCTGCTCGTGGCGTGCACCTTTAGGCTTTTCTGCCCCGCGGCGATATTTCCCGGTAAGGAATCCTCCGGCCAAAGGCGACCACGGGATGATCGCCAGCCCGTAGGTGAGAGCCATCGGCACCAGCTCCCGCTCCACCCGCCGGTCCATCATGTTGTACGGCGGCTGGGTGCAGACAAACCGGTTCAGTCCCAGCTCTTTCGATGCCCAGAGCGATTCCACCATCTGCCAGGCGGCGAAGTTGCTGGTACCGATGTAGCGGACCTTTCCGGACCGCACCAGATCGTCCAGCGCGCGCAGGCTCTCGTCGATGGGGATCGAGGACATAGGACGGTGCATCTGGTAGAGATCGATATAATCGGTTTGAAGCCGTTTGAGCGACGCTTCACACTGGGCCATGATGTGCCGGCGGCTCACACCCCGGCCGTTGGGGTCATCCGGGTCCATCTGGCCGTGCACCTTTGTGGCCAGCACTATGTTCGCGCGTTTGCCGTTGCCCTTGAGCGCTTTGCCTACGACCTCTTCGCTCCGGCCCCGCGAATAGACATTGGCAGTATCGATAAAATTGATACCCGCATCTATCGCCCTGTCTATAATGGGGATAGAATCGGACTCATCGGTTTTTCCCCCAAACATCATGGTTCCAAGACATAACTCACTTACCTGTACGCCAGTGCGTCCAAGACTACGATAGTTCATTGAAATACCTCCCCGGTCATGAGATTCTTCATCTGCCGGCCATTATAGGAAGCAGCGTCGCGAGACGCAACCCGGACGGGCCGGCAATCACACTGCCCGGCGCAGCTCTGTTGATCGATTCGACCGCCCGACGTATCTTAGGCAGGATTATCAGGCAGGCTATTGCAAGAGACTTCTATGGGTTCACCGATCGACAATCCGCTGCACACCTCGCAGATTTGCAGGCTGCGCTTTCCCGCTTTATACCGGACGAATTCCACCTTTGCGAACCCCGCCTGGGATCGCGCGACGCTTCGCGTTCTTATCGTGCGCCTCTCGGCGTATGACGTCGTATCGCAGTCATTTTCACACCTGTTCCTGGCGCAAGAGGCGCGGCGGGCGTCCGAAAAGATTTATATCGATTTTGCCTTCATGCCCTGCCCGCGCGACCGGCGGGTACTGGCAAAGAGCGGGGCCCCGCCGCTCATCGGATGCCAGTCACATCTTTCCGCGGCGAGCTTTGATGCTCTTCTGGTCTCGTGGACGTACGTGACGGAAATCATGAATCTGCCATGGCTGTTGTCGTCATCAGGCATCGCCCTCTACGAGTCGCAGAGGACCCGTCCGTTGGTACTACTCGGCGGCTCGGCGGCCCTGGCTTGTGCGGTCCTTTTCAGCCGCACGGGCGAGTCGATACCCGATGCGGTCTACTTTGGAGAGGGGGAGCGACGGGTCGGCGAGATCCTGCAAGGTCTCGAGGCCTGCGAAACCGGCGGACGGAAGGCCTGGCTGGCCGAAGCTGCCGGCAGGATAGAGGGCCTCTGGGCGCCGGGCGGAGCCGGGGTCGTACGGGCGGCCCGGTGCGAGGGGCCGCGATCGGACGACCTGGTCACGGCATATCCGGTACTTCCCGGCCCTGAGGCTACGACGGCCAGGCTGCAGATCACCTACGGTTGCCGGTTCACCTGCGCATTCTGCCTGGAAGGCCAATCGAGAAGGCCCTACCGTGAGCTCGCTTCGCAAAGTGTGATGCAGGCGGCCTTGGCGCTCAAACGACACGCCGGCGCCTCCAAAATCGAGCTCAGCAGCTACAATTTCGGAAGCCACAGCGAGATCGATACGCTCCTCCTCAAGCTCAATGAACGCTTTGACTCGGTTGGGGTAATGAGCCAACGTCCGGATGAGCTTTACCGGCACGAAGGACTGCTCGATCTCGAGCTCGCCGGGGAAAAACGCAGCTTCACCCTGGGTGTCGAAGGCTTGAGCGAACGGCTGCGTCGTTTCCTGGACAAGTCCGTCACAGCGACGGATATTACAGGCGTCCTGAAGGAGCTGGTTGCCCGCCGGGTCCGTGAAGTGAAGCTCTTCTATATCGTGACCGGGTACGAAAACAGCGACGACCTGGCCCAGTTCGACGGATTTTGCGCCTGGCTCGGCGACGACCTCCACCGCGCCGGCAGGCGGACGCGGATCATTTTCAGCGCTAACCGGCTGGTCCGGATGCCCTTCACCCCGCTCGAGTTCGACCCCGTCATTCTTGATCGCGGCCGGCTCGATACCATTCTCAATCAATTCAGCACGGCGGTTACGCAGCACGCGATGGAAGTACGAACTGCCGAGCCGTGGTCCGATTATCTGGTGCAACAACTGCTCGTCAGTGGCCTTCAGGGAATTCACGAAACGGTGATCGCTCTGGCCGGGCGCGGCGTTACCTTTGACGGTTCGGTTTCTGCCGGCACCGCCGCGGCATTTGAACGGGTGGTATCCGCCGGAATCCCCGCGGGCTTGACGGTGACGTCGGCCGGCTTTGTCGCCGCGGGGTCCGGACGCGACGCCCGGTTCGCTCGCTACACGAAACTGCGAACCTATCTGGACGGTCCTTCCGGGCGGGCAACATCGCCCGCCGGACAGAGCCCCGTGAGGCCCGTCGGAACACCGATATCCCGGACCGCAATCGCAAGGCTGGATGAGACAATCAGATCGCGCAAGCGGCTTGTACCGCGATTTTTCACGGTGATTTTGCCGAAGGAAGTCGCCGGCATGGGGAGCGAATGGCTGGGCGCCTGGCTTTCCCGGGCAATCCTCGGTGACGCGCCCGATCTGGCGGAGCGCCTCCTCAACTGCCGGGAAATGCTCTGGTACCCGGCTTGGGGCGAGAGTGTCGCCTGGTATGGATTCACCGTTATCGGGATAACCGTACAGAATCCGGAGGATTTACGGTTGGAAGCCGCGAAACCCTGGATCCTCTCGGAATACCCGGCGTGCAAACCAGAGGGGGCGTTTCCGGTTTCCGCCGTGCTCCGCGCCCCCCTGGACACCGTCGAGCGGCCGGAGGAAGCCCTCGGCCGTTTTCTTATCGCCTCACACGCTCCGGCAACCGTCAGGCGGGAAGACGATGGTTGGTACCGGCTTGAAATGGGACGGCAGGCCAAGAAGAGCAAGGTTGTGCTCGGCGGGCGCTACAAGAGAGGGCCGGAGGAGTTCATTGCCGAGCTCGACATCGGCGGAAGGTTTCAAGCGCAGCGGCTCATCGAAGAGCTTGGAGGGGCCAATCACCGACCGGATGCCCTCTACGGAACTACGCTGGAGGTGTGCCGTCTCGCCGCGGGGCCCGGCGGCCCTTAGGAATTCCGCGCCGGCTGGGAGGGGGCAGGCGGGGCAAGCAGGGAGGGCGCGGGCGGCGCCCGCCGGCATAGTCTTTGCGCCCGGATTGAGCCCGCGCGCTCCGGGCTGTACAGTAAACCGGTGGCTACCAAAGGAGGTAACGGTCATGACCAGGAAGCGCAAGCGCACGGAATGGCCGAAACGAGACCCGGACTTTGACGGTATCCGCGCGGATCCTGATTTTGCGAAGGCATACGAAGAAAACGCAAGCTCCCGTTGAGGTGTATGTGCATGAGCCCGATCCGCATGTCAAAGCCGGAAGCGGCGATCAGGGTTGTTCTCCGGTTCAACGACCTCTTCAACCTTCACGATGTGGAAGAAATGAGCAGGCTGTTAAGCGACGATTGCGTTGTCGAAGATACAGGACCCGCTCCCGACGGCACGGTGTATACCGGCAAGGCGGCAGCGGCAGATCTGTTCCGCGAGCTGTTCATGCGCTCGCCCGGCGTACGCAATGAAATCGAAGAGATCTTTGGTTTCGGTTCGCA
>JAFGHN010000303.1 GCA_016930115.1 Spirochaetales bacterium
GCCGGCTTACACCATCCAAAAGGAGGCACCATGAAACATCGTGTAGCCAGGTTAGCGCTTGCGGCGTCTTTGCTGTTGATTGCATCGATATTCGTTCTCGTATCGTGTTCCGGCAAAGAAAGTGCGGCAGGCCCTATAAAAATCGGAGTATCCGGTCCGTATACCGGGGACCTTGCGTCCTACGGTATCCCGTCTCGAAAGGCGGCGGAAATCGTCATTGAGGCCAAGAATAAAGAAGGCGGTTTATTGAAGAGGAATGTCGAGCTTGTCATTGAAGACGACCAGTGCAAGGCAGAGGTCGCGAGCAACGTCGCGGCGAAGCTTGTCGGTGAAGAAGTAGTGGCGGTCTTGGGACACATCTGCAGCGGCGCGACCACAGCGGCTGCGGGTATTTACGAGAGCTCAGGTATCGTCCTTGTTTCGCCGTCCGCTACCACCCCGGATCTCACCTTGAGCGGTGATTATCCGAACTTCTTCAGGACGATTTCACGTGATGACGCGCAGGCGAAGTTGATTGCCGATTTTGCTCTCGATAAGCTTGGGGCAACAAAAATAGCGATTCTTCATGACAAGGACGCCTACGGCAAAGGTCTTGCGGAGTTTGTCCAGCAGTATGTCGACGAAGACCCGAGAGCGGAGGTGGTTCTCTTCGAAGGAATCACAGCAGGAGCGGTGGACTATTCATCTATCATCAACAAGGTGAAGGCTGCGGGTGCACAAGCCGTCGTATATGGAGGGTATCATCCTGAAGCATCAAAGCTCGTCACCCAGGGGAAAAAAGCCGGATGGAATGTGCCTTTTATTTCCGATGATGGTGTGAAGGACGATACGTTCATCAAGGTGGCCGGTGAGTACGCCGAGGGCGTCTACGCTTCGGGACCTATCGATACTACACAGAGCCCGGAAGCCCAGGCGGCAATCAAGGCCCACCAGGACAAATACGGCGAAGATCCCGGGGCTTTCTTCCTCAATGCTTACGCAGCAATCGAAGCACTCCTCAATGCGATCGAAAAGGCGGAGTCGACCGAGTATGAGAAGATCATGGGGGCTCTCAGGAGCAACTATGTAAACACGCCGCTCGGCAGTATTTCGTTTGACGAAAACGGTGATGCAATAGGAATCGGGTTCGCCATGTTCCAGGTCAAAAATGGCGCTTACGCAGAAGTAAAGTAATACAAAGCGGGAGGGGTGCCTGAAAGGCCCCTCCCATTCTTTTTTTGGCGCAGAAATATGAAGTTTGAATTCTTTCTTGAGCTTTTTGTGGGTGGGCTCACGCGGGGTAGTATATACGCGTTGATCGCTCTCGGATACACGATGGTGTACGGTATCATAAAACTCATCAACTTTGCTCACGGCGAAATCTACATGATCGGCGCGTTTACCGCTCTCATCATAGCCAGCGTGCTGTCTTTCACCGGATTACCGCTCCTTGCTATCGCGCTCATCGCAATCACACTCGCGGTCCTTTACTCAGCGGCCTATGGATACACGATGGAAAAGATAGCGTACAAGCCGCTCCGGCAGGCCCCGCGCTTGTCTGCACTCATAAGCGCGATCGGGATGTCTTTGTTTCTGCAGAACTACGTTCTTCTGGCGCAGACTCCGGATTTTTTGCCTTTCCCTGATCTTATCGGCGAATTTGGATTTCTCAAACCGGTGGAGAATATCATGCGTTCGAGTCAGTTCGTGATCCTGGTTGTTACGGCGGTGGTCCTTGTCTTGCTCACGATTCTGATCAAGTTCACCCGCATCGGAAAAGCGATGCGGGCCACGGCGCAGGACCAAGTCATGGCTCGTCTTACCGGGATTAACATCAACAGGGTGATTTCGATCACTTTCATCATCGGCTCGGCTACAGCGGCGCTCGGCGGCGTGCTCATAAGTTCGCATATAAGCCAGATAAATTTTTACATCGGCTTTATCATCGGTATCAAGGCTTTTGTCGCGGCAGTTCTTGGTGGTATCGGAAGCCTTCCCGGTGCCGTCCTCGGGAGTTTTGTGCTCGGTTTCACCGAAAGCTATGCCACGGGGTATATTTCGAGCGATTATGAGGATGTATTCGCTTTTGCGTTCCTGGTGCTGATCCTCATCTTCAAACCGTCAGGTATCCTCGGAAAGCCTGAGCTCCAGAAGGTATAGCAGGGCACATCGAAAAACCCACCTTTTGATGCCGGCTGCAGCACGCAGGGTGCTACACAATGGTGGTTTTTCGTATGTGGCGATGTCAGACTTGCAGTTTTTAGAGGTGCCTATACGTGAATAAGCTGGAAGAACTCAAGAAATCCCTTATTGTCATGATCTGGATAGTTTTTCTCACTTTTCCGATCATGATCATAAAAGTAAATACCATTGAAAACGTGGTCGAATGGCGGTGGAGCCGGCTCATCGGTATCGCCATCGGTAGTTTCGTACTTTCATTCTTCTGGCGTTTGGGATTGAGAAGACGCGAAGCCGGGAGAAGGGCACAACAGCACGATGCTCCCGGAGGGGTAGTCTCTGCCGATGAAGCAAAGGTTCGCGGATCCGGGGCGATCTCACGGATACGTGAGAAGTTGACCATAGATAGAAAGGTTTTCGCGAACAGGAAAGTCCGTCTATCCGCTTTGGCGGTAATCGGCGCGCTCATTGTTGTTTTTCCTTTCATAACGTCGCTCTATCAAACGAACATAATGATAACCGCGTTGATGTACGTCATACTCGGCCTGGGACTCAATATTGTTGTGGGTTTGGGGGGAATCCTCAACCTCGGCTATGCCGCATTCTATATGGTAGGAGCGTACAGCTACGCGTTGCTCAACCAGCATTTTGGGCTCAACTTCTGGATCGCGCTTCCTCTGGGCGCGGCTCTGAGCACGATTTTTGGGGTGTTGCTTGCGTTGCCGTTGTTGAGACTGAGGGGAGACTATCTCGCGATTGTTACGCTTGCCTTCGCGGAGATTGCGAGGATTGTTATGCAGAATTGGGGAGAGTTCTCCATGGGCCCGGTGGGAATTGCGGGGATTCCGCGGCCGGGGTTTTTCGGCATCAATTTCACTCTGCAGCAGGCAACCGATTATATATATTTTCTTGCGATTATCCTCACGATACTCACTATTTTTACGGTGAACCGGTTACAAAACTCGCGTCTTGGAAGGGCATGGGTTGCCATGCGGGAGGACGAAATAGCCTGCGAAGCGATGGGTATTGATGTGCGGAAGGCAAAATTGACCTCCTTCGCTTTGGGCGCCACCTGGGCCGGGATTGCAGGAGTCTTGTTTGCTGCAAAGACCACCTATATCAACCCGGCGAGCTTCACCGTATGGGAGTCAATCATCATACTCTGTATCGTCGTCCTCGGCGGGATGGGTTCAATTCTGGGTGTGATCCTTGCCGCTTTGGTGCTGATCCTTCTTCCGGAATACCTCCGCGCTTTTTCGGAGTACCGGATGATCATATTCGGGGTAGCGCTGGTGCTCATGATGGTCTTCAGACAGGGCGGTATCATTACCGCGAAACGAAAGATGTATACCTTCAAAAAGAATGGTGTCGCTCGGGCCGGCGTACCGGCGACCGACCGAATTGGAAGCTGATATGGCGGCGGTACTCGACGTGAGAAACCTCAGCATGGATTTCGGCGGCCTCAGGGCCGTCGATTCGGCGGACGTGGCGGTGGAAGAGGGGGAGATCGTCGCGCTCATCGGTCCAAACGGCGCGGGCAAAACCACATTTTTTAATTGCATCACGGGCATGTACAAACCGACACGCGGTGAGGTGCGTATCCATCCGCCGGGGAAGGAAGAAAAGACGATTACCGGCTTGAGGCCGAACCGGGTGACCGAGAACGGGCTTGCGCGCACTTTCCAGAACATCCACCTCTTTCAAAATATGACGGTGTTGGAAAACGTGATGATCGGACGCCACAGCCGGTTGAAAGCCGGGCTTTTCGGCGCGCTCTTCAGGAATCCCGCAACCAGACAGGAAGAGGAGCGGGTCGTTGAAGAGAGCTATCAGATACTCGAAAAGATCGGGATCGCACGGTACGTGAACGAATTGGCAAAGAACCTTCCCTACGGCGCCCAGCGACGCCTGGAAATCGCCCGGGCAATGGCGACTGACCCGTTTTTGCTTCTTCTTGACGAGCCCGCGGCGGGAATGAATCCGCATGAGACGAGAGATCTCGACGATCTTATCATAAAAATACGGGACAGCGAGGGAATCACGATCCTGCTCATCGAGCACGACATGAGCCTCGTCATGCGGCTGTCGGAGCGTATTTACGTCATGGACTATGGGAAGCTCATTGCTGATGGTACACCGGCACAGATTAGAAAGGATCCTGCGGTTATCAAGGCTTATTTGGGGGAAGACTTCAATGCTTGAGCTTGAAAACGTAAATACTTATTACGGCAACATTCAGGCACTGTCCAATTTGAGTATCAGTATCGGCGAAGGCGAGATCATCACGCTTATCGGCGCCAACGGCGCCGGGAAATCTACGACGCTCATGACGATCTGCGGGATTGTGCCGGCGCTGTCCGGAAAGATCACCTTTGAGGATGAACGGATTGAGAGACTGTCCACGGACAGGATCGTTGCGAAAGGCATTATCCAGGTTCCCGAGGGCCGGCGCATCTTTCCCTATCTCACGGTTCGGGAAAACCTCGACATGGGAGCGTACCTGCGGAACGACAAGGCAGAGATAAAGCGGGACATCGAGTACATATTCGAGATTTTCCCGATCCTTGCGGAAAGGCGGAATCAAACGGGAGGAACCTTGAGCGGGGGTGAGCAGCAGATGCTCGCGATATCCCGGGGTTTGATGGGTAAACCGCGGCTCTTGCTTCTTGATGAGCCGTCCCTCGGTCTTGCGCCGCTCATCGTGACGCAGATTTTCAGCATCATCCGTAAGATAAACGAGGAGAATGACACAACTATCTTTCTCGTCGAGCAGAACGCGAACCAGGCGCTGAAAGTGGCCCATCGCGGGTATGTCATGGAGACGGGAAGGATCACCCTTGCTGATACCTGTGAAAACCTGATGCAAAATGACGATGTGCGCAAGGCGTATCTTGGTGTGTAGGCTCGTGAAAGGAGGACTGCTATGACTGTCGGGAACCGCATGACGAAAAATCCGGTCACCGTGCCGCATACCACCCCGGTTACCGAGGCACGGAAGATAATGCAGCGTGAAAAAATACATCGCCTGCCTGTCGAGGACCGCAAGGGCAAGCTCGTGGGAATCGTCACCGAGAAAGACATACTGTACGCTTCGCCGTCTCCGGCGAGCACTCTCGACGTTTACGAAATAGCGCATCTGCTCGGCCAGTTGACCGTGGAAAAAGTGATGACGCGGAAGGTGATCACCGTTCCCGAAAGCTCGACTATCGAAGACGCCGC
>JAFGHN010000304.1 GCA_016930115.1 Spirochaetales bacterium
CGTCATCTCCGCTCCGGTGATCCGGTTTTTTGAATGCCGCGATGTGTTGCGCGCGGGGCAGCGCAGGTAGCGATGGATGCTCGCTTATTTGATGTGATGTTCGCGCCGTTGGCGAAGCGTGCTCCGCCCCGAGTTTGGTGCTGTCGCCGAACGAAGTAGTTAATATTCATTCATTCAGGTAATTTTAATGTACACAGAGAAGTCTTTTCGCTATATACTGACACTATGCTAACGGTCAGCGAGCTCAGATCGGGACATCCCGCCGCTCCCGAGTACCTGGTGAACATCTTCGTCATTCAACGGGATTACGGGTACGCAAACAACGCGCGGCTTGCGAAGTGGATGCACGTTTCGCGGTCGGCCGTATCGCAGGCGATCTCGCGTTTGAAAGCGCTTTCGCTGATAGTGCAGGATGAATACGGCGGGGTGAGGCTCTCGCCTGAAGGAAGACGGCTCGCGACAAGCGTGCTCAGGCGGCACTACCTCATCGAACATCTGCTGGTGCGTGTGCTCGATTATCCCTGGGACAAGGCCGATGAAGAAGCTTCAAGGGTACAGGAAACCATATCCGACGATTTCACCGCTTATTTATACACGTATCTCGGCGAACCGGTGACTTGCCCCCACGGCAACCCGTTCCCGGACACGCCGGAGGAAAAGAACCTGGTTGAAGCGATGAGGATCTGTGAGCTGGAAGAAAACGTTACCGCGCGCGTTCTCCGGATTACCGAAGAAGGAGAAAATGTCCAGGGGATGCTGACGGCCTGTTACAGGCACCACATTTCGCCGGGAGCGGAGTTTGTCATCCTCAAGGCCGAGGACGGCGCTCTGCGGCTCCGCCCCGTAGACGGCGACGTCGCCTTTTCGCTTCCCGCGAAGTACGCAAAACACATCCGCGCCAAATCCATATCTTAATATTCGTTTAAAGGGCCTGCGGCTATTTTCAGGAATTCCAGATGCTCCGATCCTTTCAGAATGGCCGGGTTATTGAAGGGCCGGTATTTCATGATCGTTTCTTCTCCTTTCGAAATCCGGATCGTATACGCAAGCCCGAGATTCTGCGTAAGGTCGCACATCGCGCAGTACCGGGCCAGGATCGCCCGTTCCGCGTCGGTCGGCTCGTAGAGGGCATAGGTTCCATCGGGATCATCGTATTCGTGCAGGTACTGCATGACGATTTCACTTGATACGTTATTTCTTTCCGCCAGGTCCGAATCCGGTGAGAAACCATAGTACTCGAGATTTTTCGCCGGGATGGTCTCTATCACATCACGTAATGACGGCGCTGTGCGGCAGGAAAGCAGGGCGCAACTCATCACGCAGAGCGTCGCACTCGATCATCGGAAACACGGCTGGGACGGAACCGCATGGCGTTGTACCCCGAATCAGATGTTACCCGGATTGATGCTTCGTTGTATTCCATCCGCTTCCGTCTTTTGTGCCGTTTGTCCCCATCGACATCAGCGTGAAAACCATCCCGAGAAGATAACATACCGCGCCGATGAGGAAGGTCCAGCTTGATGATAGCAGCAGGCCCACCGCGGTCCAGCCCGCTATCGGGCCTGCAGCGGAACCCAAGTCCATCGCCGTCGCCAGACGGGCGTACCGTTTCGACCCGCGCATTCCCGCCTGAACCATCAGACCGAGCGCCAGGGCAGTTTCGCTCAGGAAGAAGACCACTATCATTATCACCACAAGTCCCACAGGCACTTTCAAAAACGCCACCGTGAGCGCCGCCGTCGCCGTGGCGAAGAGCAGGAGCTGGCTGCGCAATATTCCGACCCGATCGATAAAAACGCCCAACAAAGGAGAGCCGATAACCTGCAGTGAGTGACGGAGAGCGAGCAATACACCGTTGATTGTGGCTATGCCGATGATGACTCCACCTATCGGCAGCCCGCCGGGCAGGCGTTCGTTAAGGACATGCCCCAAGGTCGACATGATGATTCCCGAACCCACGGTGCTTATGAGAAAACCGCGAAGATATGTCAGCCAGTCGGCTTTCCTGTTGGTCACGAAGGCGAGCCCGTTCCCGCCGGAAACCTCGAACCGTTTCCTGCCGCGCATACCGGCCACCGCGGGAATGACACCGGCAAGTGAAATGCCCGCCAACAGCAGGAAGACCGAATGGTACCCCAGCGCATCGAAGAAAACCCCGCCGGCGAAGGTTCCGGCGACAAAGCCGATGCGCACCACACCATCGTAGACACCAAGTATCCGCCCGACGCGGCCGGCGGCCGCGCTTGTCACTGCGTTCATAACGCCTATTTGTCTTAAGAAAGACCAGCACATCCCCCAGACAAGCCGTACGAGAAGGAAGAAGATGAACGGCGGCGCCAGGCCGTAAACAGCCGTTGTCGCTGCCCCCCCGATGAGGGAAAGCACCAGGAGCAGCAGCGGCGCGACGCGTCCGCTTACACGCTCGGCCAGATGGTTTGTCACCATTCGTACCCACCGGTTCGCCGAGAGCAGCACTCCAACCTGCAGGGGGGTGAGTCCCAGTGATTCGAAGTGGACCGGGATAACGACATACATCGTCATGTCGCCGAAAAGCGAAAAAGCCACCGCAAGGCCGGTAAGCGCAACCGACCGGCCGGGGGACGCCGCCGGTCGTACGGGTGGACCCATCTCCTGCCGCACGTCTCGCCTCTTCCGCATGTATGGTTCCTCTTACTCCCGCGAGTTTGTTCTTGTTATAAGCCGGGCAGGCGCGCCGTTTGGCCCGTGCCCGACTTGCCGGTATCGAATATTCCTGCGCTTTCTGCAAGCTGCCTGAACAGAAGGTCATGTATCACTAACCGTTCATCAATCTTCAAGACCGTTGGAGTTTCAACGGTATACACCAGTTTTGAATGTTCGAGCCGGAGGTAGTTGCTCATACTGAGCTGTTTCGTCAGACGCATGTAATGCAGCCCCCACATCGGCGCGTCGATGAGCCCGTCATCGGCCTTGAGTACGATCATGCTGACGTCCTGTTCGAGGGGGATATCCTTTCTCTTTTACTATTGAAAGGGCGGCCCGGGCGGTCGAATCATCGCTTTTGCCGTACTGATAGATGTAGACTCCCGATGCGCCGGGGTCCTCATGGTGGTCCAGGGCAAGATCATAAGAGCGGCCTTTCACATAATCTCTTATAATGCCTGCCTCCTGCGTGCGAAAAGAAGCGAAGTCCCTGTTGATGTCCTTCCCGTCGTAGTTGAAACGGCTGTCATGCGCCCATCCCCACGGATTCACCATCGGAATAATATCGATGGCGGTGTTTTCGTGGGCCAGGGTCTTAGCCGAGAGAGCTTGTATCAGCCCGAGCGTAAATGCCGCGCCGGCGGGCTCGTTACCGTGGACGCCGCCGGTGACGAAGGCCGTCACCTCCGCGCGGTTTTCAGGAGAGCAGGTGACGGCAATGATATTCGCACGGAAACCGGGATATTCGACAATCCCTATTACGCGAGCCGACAGCTCTGTATTCGCTTCGACAAGTTCGAACAGCTTTTCGTTATACGCACCAAGGTCCCGGACGGTCGGCAGGTCATTCTTGATAGAAGGATTGTCTCCGCTCGCGCAGGAGACGAGCAAGCAGCAGAGGGCGGCAAACGAAAAAAGCCTATACATGAGCGAAGTATAGAGCTATCCGGCGCGGGCCGTATATACTCAAAG
>JAFGHN010000305.1 GCA_016930115.1 Spirochaetales bacterium
AAGTTCGTTGTCCAGTTTGCCGCGGCCGCGGTACTGGCACTCATGGGTTATACGATAACAGCGGTACAGTTACCGTGGTTCGACGTGACAATCAATCTTGGCGCCGGCGCGTACGTGATCACGATCCTCTGGCTCGCGGGCGCGAGTAACGCCATCAACTTCATAGACGGCATAGACGGTCTTGCCGGCGGCATCTCCGCGATCGCGGCGTTGGCGTACGGGATCGTTTTTTTCATTATCGGTAGCAGCACGTCGGCTTTGATCGCACTCGCGCTCTTTGGGGCGCTCATTGCATTTCTGCTTTTCAACCGGCCGCCTGCAAAAATCATCATGGGCGACTGCGGCGCTATCTACCTCGGCTTTTTTCTCGGCTCACTGCCGCTGCTCGAACATTCGGGTACCGCGACGCTCCTTGGAATCCTTATCCCCTTCAGCTTGCTTCTGTTTCCGGTAATGGACACTTTAACGGCGATCTTGAGACGCCTGAGAGGACGGAGATCCATCGTCAAACCCGATAGGGAGCATACGCACCACAAACTCCTTGATCTGGGTTTCTCTCAACGCCAGATCCTGGCACTTATTTACTCCCTTGAACTTCTGCCGTGCGCCGCGGTAATCCTTTGGGCGGCAACCGGCAACGACAATTTCTTCTGGCTTGTGATCACAAGCTGGATAATAATGGCCGCCTTTTTTTTGGTTCTCGACGTTGTTTACCACCGCAGAGAAAGAACCCAGCCGAAGCCCGCGAAAGAATCCTGATCGACTGGCGGGGCGACAACCCGCTTTGAGCGGCCGGCGGCGGAATCCCAAAAGATATCCACAACTCATCCACATTGGTGAATTCGGCCGTCAGACGGCGTAGATTCGTCTCGCAGCTCTACAATATTATAAAAAAGGAAAAAAACTCCAATTTCTTACGATAGTATGAAATGAATATTAAAAAAGAGGTATTTTGAGGCATTTGCGCGGTGATATTAACATGATAAAATCAATAAGAAATATTTCCGGCGCACACAGCCAAAAATCAAGAAATCAATCCACAACTTATCCACAGAGGGATCGTCGAGCTAATTGCCTTTGTAGAATACTCTTACCTGCTTGTACAGGCCATCTCCCTCGCTCTTCGTTTCGATATCTTTCATGGTATTGAGGGTAGTATGTATCAGCCGGCGTTCAAACGGATTCATCGGTTCCAAAAGACGGGAACCATGGCTCTTGCGTACCTGTTCGGCGGTCTTGGTTGCCAACCGGACGAGATTTTCCTCGCGCCTTATTCTGTAGTTCTCTGCATCAACTACGACTTTCATCGATGAAGAAAGCTTGTTGGCGTATACGTTGGCCAGCAACTGCAGCGCATCGAGGTTCTTCCCCTTCCTGCCGATGAGAATCCCGGAGTTTTTTGATTCGATGCCGAAGACGACCTTGCTGTCCTCTTTCCTGATAACGTTCACGGTCGCTTCATAACCCATCCGGTTGATCACCTCGGTCAGAAAGCGGATCGTTTTCACTTCGTCCTCGGTAGGGTTCAGTGGCGGCGGTGTTCTTGTCGCTTCGCCCGCGCCCCTCGGGTCGTGGTACTCGATGCGGTTATAATTTGGCTCGTTTTCATCGGCATCCTCATCGATGTCACCTCCCGCCGGCGCCGGAATGTCCTCTTCTCTGTCATCAAGATAGACTTTGATCCGGACATTCCCTTTTCTGAATAGACCCTTTCTCTCCTCTTCTATTATCTCCACGTCGAATTCTTCACGATTCAGGTTAAGCTCTTCTATCGCCCGTTCAATGGCGTCTTTTTCGGTAGCTCCTTCGAATTCTCTTACCATATTGCATCTCCTCTGCGAGGTATCATTTCTTCTTTCCTCCTCTCTTGTCGCCGCCGCCTCCGGGCTTCTCCTTGGGCTTATGGGTCTTCCTGTACGCCGTGGTGGCCCTTTGCTGTATCGCCGAAAGCACGTTTGTAAGCGTCCAGTAGAGCAGCAGTCCTGAGGGCGCGTTGTACAGGATGAAGAAGAAGAATATAGGCATGAAGTATTGCATGAGCTTCATATTCCGGGATGAGGAACTGTTGGGCGCCTGCATCATGTTGCTCGTCAGTAGCTGTGTCCCGACGTAGATAATCGGCAGGAGGCGCAAATCGTTCCACCCGAGCAGCGGAATCGTAAAGGAGCCGAAGTTGATGAGTGAATCGGGTTCCGAAAGGTCGGTGATCCATCCGAAGAACGGCGCTGCTCTCAAGGCGAAGTGCTTGGTCAACACGCCATAGAAGGCGATAAAAATCGGCATCTGAATCAGCAACGGCAGGCAGCCGCCGAGTGGGTTCACCTTCTCACGTTTGTAGAGTGCCGCCATCTCCTGGTTGAGCTGTTGCGCCTTCTCTTTTCCCGGATATTTTTTCTTGAGCTCCTCGATCTTTGGCGTGAGTGTCTGCATTTTCGCCGTCGAGTCGAAGCTCTTGCGTGTTATCGGGTAAAAAACAACCTTGATAAAGATCGAGAGTATGATGATCGCGACGCCGTAGTTGGGAATCACCTTGTAGAAAAGATCGAGAAAGAATTTGAGTATGGACTCCAGCCAGCCGAGCAGCGCGCTCTTGTCGACCGCGGCGTCAAGATTGAGGTCGGAAGCCCCAAAGGAGTTGTCCGCCGGATCGTTGAAAGCGGCGAGCCTGTTGACCAGCTTTGGCCCCGCGTAGACCAGAAACCTGTCTTCAGTTTTCGTTTCCTTGATGAGCGGCCTGGTGAGATACATGTAGGAAGCGGCGGGAAGCACTTCAGTATACGGCTGCGCGAATGTTAGCCCGTAACTCCCCAGAGGAGCTACGAGGAGCGCAAAGTACTTGCCGACGATCCCGCCCCAGATGAAGCGGTTTTCGACCTCAACTTCGTCTCCCCCCCGGGGGATAGGGTTGGCTCTCCGTTTGCCGTCCTCATAGGTGAAGTATTGCCGGTATTCGCCCCTTCCGCCCAGGACCTCGAAGACCGGGCCAATCTGCGGCCCAAAACCAAAGGTGTAGGCGGACCCGGCAAAATTGAGATTCGGGAACGCGTTGACGCTGTTCTCAATGCTCACCACAATTTCAAACATGTAGGTGCCGGGCTCAAAATTGAATCGTTTGACAAGCGTAAACGGGTAGGCCTTCCCGTCGGCGGACGCCGGCGCAAGAAAGTCTCTCCTGAATTCTATCCCGTAGGTGCCACGGCGGCTGTACTCGAACATTTCATCCACCGGTTCACTACGCGGCACGCCGAAGCTCAAGAAGAACGCGTTCACGCCGGTGCCCTCGTTGAAGATCATATCGACGGGTTTGTCTTCATCGAGATGGTC
>JAFGHN010000306.1 GCA_016930115.1 Spirochaetales bacterium
CAGACACTCCCCGGGCTCAGACGGCAATCCGTGCTGGTACATCAGGACCCCTATCTGTTCGACGGCAACGTGTATGCAAACGTATCTTACGGACTTAAGGTGCGCCGGGTTCCCGCCCAGGACGTCCGCAGCCGGGTCACCATCGCCTTGAAAGAAGTCGGCTTGAGCGGCTTCGAACACCGGAAGGCCAGGCGCCTCTCCGGAGGGGAACGGCAGCGCGTGGCCATTGCCCGCGCGCTGGTGCTCAAGCCCACGCTGCTCCTTTTGGACGAACCGACGGCAAGCGTGGACGCCGAGTCAGTTGGGCTTCTGGAACGTTTGATCCTTCAGCTTGTTGAGAAAGGGACCACGATTATCATAAGCACTCACTATCCGGCGTTCGCCTACCGGCTGGGAACGCGGCTGGTATTCCTCGAAAATGGAAAGCTGGTTCCCGGCCGTGAAAACATCTTCAAAGGCGTATCCGAGAGCACCGATGAGCGCTTCACCTATTTCCGCACGGGAGATCAGTTACTGCGATGTCCGGCCCAGGAGGGACATTTTATCACGGCGGTCCTGCCGATGGATGATGTGATTCTCTCCCGGCAACCAATACAGACAAGCGCGCAGAACCAGTTTCACGGGACCGTGATGGCAATCGAAGCCCAAGACGCATTGATACAGGTCAGTCTCGACTGCGGATTTACGGTACAGGCGTTAATAACCGGATGCTCCGTCGATACGCTGCATGTGGCACCTGGCGAGAGGTTTTTCGTGACTTTCAAAGCGTCGGCTATACGTTTGTACTAAACTCAGAGCCGACGAAAAGCGGTTTCCTTTATCGCTGAATTCTTCATCGCCACTCAAGATGTATGATGCCATTCTGGTCCGTTCCCAGATACACGTCGTATCCGGAGGAGCTTATCGAATATATCCTGTATGGTGTGCCGATTTCACTGTCCATTTTTACCCAATTTGTTCCAAAGTCGCGAGAAATGTAGATGCCCATATGCGCACCCGCTCCTGCGTAGAGGCCGTTGGCATCAACGTACACCGCAAGCACCTGTCCGGTCGGAGCCCCGGATGCCGTAACCACTCCCCAATTGGCGCCTCCATCTGCAGAAACCGAGATACCGGCGCTTGTCCCAAGCCAGATATTCGAGCCGCTTACAGCGATACTGAACACATCATCACTTGATAAACCGTCGGTAGTGTCGTAATGCGTCCAAGTTGATCCGAAATCATTTGAGATGCCGACTCCGTAATTCTCTGTCCCCACTACAACAAAATCAGCATCCGCATAGATGTCATAACAATAGTACGAATCGGGCCCATCTGCATCCTGGCTGGATGACCACGTTGTACCTGCGTCGCTGGAAAACCAGAAGTAATCCCATCCCGAATAGTAATAATAGTTGCCGTCCACAAATACAGCATAACCCCTGCTACGAGGAAACGTTTCCCACGTTGCACCGCCGTCCAGCGTTCGCGTAAATCCGCATCCATCGTAATTCATTGCCAGGAAAATAGACGATCCGGTTCCGTATATGTCGCTGATATAATTCGTACCGAGGCCGTCCAGAACCGTAAATACGGTAAAGTTGGAGCCGCCGTCAGTGCTTTTTACCACGCCCGTCGAGTTGGTAGCGCCCCAAAGTGTTGTTCCGTACGCATAGATCCCCTTTTCGAACTGATCGCTCGGCAAACCGTCCTCAGTAGAAAACCAGCTCCAGTTGCTCCCACCATTTGCCGAAATGCCGAGCCCAGTGGCCGTACCGAGATAGATATGAGCTGTCGCTCCCGTGCCCACAACGACCATGTCCGCAATACCTCCTTGAATGCCAGAAATCGTTGTCCAACTCGAACCGCCATCGTTCGAAATTGCTAAGCCTCCCGAGGTATCAGCACAAATGTACGAGCCGTCGACGTGAAATTGATAAACGTATGGAGATGGAAGTCCTTCGGTCATCCCGATATTGGTCCAGTTTATCCCACCGTCTGTGGTAATACCGATGCCGCCGCCATTTGTGGCAACATAGACAGTGCTGTTATCTACGACGTGCAAGTCTGATATCTTCTCATTATCTAGGCCTGTCGTAGGATAGACATTCCAAGTGGCGCCGTCGTCATCAGAATAAGAAAGACCTGCACTGAAGTGATACGCCGCCCATGTTCTGCCGGCCACACGTACCGTTTCAGTGACCGTATCGGCGATCAGGCCGTTGGCTGTAGTGTACGTAGTCCAGTTCGAGCCGCCGTCAGTCGTGATTACGATCCCTCCGTTGTCACAGCCGACAGCGACAAAAGAACCGTCCGCGTACATCGTATTTGTAGCTGTGGAAAATCCGCCTGCGGGCGTTTCATCGGTCCATGTAGAGCCACAGTCGGTCGATTTATACAAATAGAAGTTGGAAGTAGCCCAAAGCACCGTACCTTCTACGAATAAAATGCGCACAGTATCGCCGTCGAAACCGTTAGCAGTTCCCAAATAAGACCAGGACAAACACGCGTCATCAGTTTTCGAGAAGGAAATACCACCAACAGTAGGATGCCCTGCGTATAGATCGTTTCCAACCAGCGCAAGTGCGTTCACATTTGGTGTCCATAGTGTCGTTTTGGGTGCAGAGGCTGAGGTAAACGATTCAATATATGTTATAACCGGAAACTCGTTGGTGCTCTGCGCCACGACATAGTCGGCCGAATTGCCAGCGAAGTCGACCGTAGCGATTGTGAACGCATAAGCGGTGTTTCCATTAAGATTATGGATGGTGACACCATCCGTGGTACCGGGAACCGGATCCGATATCGAATCGCTGCCATCACCGTCAGCGGGGAGCCATGAAATATCTATCCTGTCGAGATCGGTATCCGACGGGTTTGTCCAGTTCAAGGTAACTGAGGTGTAGGTCGCATCCGCAGTCACGCCGCTAATTGCCGACGGTGCGGTCGTGTCCACTTCGATCGACCAGGTGGCACCGTATTCTGTCCACACGGCCGCCGAATCTTTCACCTTCACATGCCAGTAGTACACACCGTCCGCGGCGCCTGATAGAGTGTACGTTCGGTTTGCAGTATCGTCTGATGATGACGATGCGACGACCGACATGAAGGTCACGTCATCCGAGATCTCCCATTCGTACCCCGCGGCACCGGTGATCGCCTGCCACTCGAAAACGATATCCGGATTGTTTGTCTGTGTTGCGTCTGCAAGCACAGGTGTTCCAAAGACCGGCATGCCGATTTGGTCCGTATACGGCGAGCTGCCAAAGCTGTTAATCGCTTTCACCCGGTACCAATACATCTCCCCTTCAGTGATCGATGTATCCGTAAATCCGCCTGTGTTCGCTGAAAGGGTGTCATCTAGAACCGCGTAACCGAAGCTGCCGCCGACGCTTCGTTCGACCACAAAGCCGCTCTCTGTGTAAATCGCCGAATCGTCCCAAGTCAAAGCCACTTCAGGCGCGGCAAACAACGATATCCCTATGTTGCTCGGCGCCGGCGGCGTCGAAAAATCCGACTCGGTGAACTGAGGTATAGTCTTTGAAGAAGTCAGGTAATCATACACATGTACCGACTCGTAGACTGTGACTCTCAAATCCGCGCCGGATTTCAAAGTGAAAGTGACGGCGTGAAACCCCGAAGCCACACCGGTCTTGATATAGTTCGCGCTCAACCCGGAAACGTATATTTCTTCAGTCAACCCGTCGTCCAGGCTTCCCAGAACGCTGTCTATACCCGCATCGGCTTCCCACGAGAGATCGATGGTGATTGCCCCGGTTGCTTCCTGCAAGAATGAGACTGAAACGGTGACGTTTGAACCGGTGCCGCTGACGGTCACCGTGCCGCTTTCGCCCCTTGCGAGAACATGTGAACCGGAATCAACACCGACAACCGTGACAACCCAATCTCCGATAACAAGATCGGCTATGATAACCGGATTGACGCCGTCTGTGGTAACAGGGCCGAATGTCGCAGTGCCTGGTCCGTCCCCGGTGATTTCGTAGTGGTCGATTACGCCTGTAAATGATGGAGTTACCGTCATCGGTAACATGGGAGAGCCGACCGAGACAACAAGATTTCCCGTGATGATGTCAAGCTCCTCATCCGATTCAAGCCCGATCATGGGATTCGGGCAACTCGCAAGCGTTATTGCTGTATATCCGGTTGCGGCGAGTAAGCAAATGAACAATACGAATGACTCAAGTCTGGTTTTCATCTTATTCACCTCTCACTTCGAACCGGAGCTCACCGGAATAGGGGATTCCGTTCTTCGTTACTTTTACAGCAAGTGTGTAGGTGCCCACCTCCAGGTTACTTGCGTCAAGTGAAAAGGTATCCGGGGGGTCCGGCGGTGATTGCGCTTGGAGATTGACAAACCACTCGTAGGTGTCGCCGGCGCCTCCATCAAGGGTTACGGTCACGTCTTGAGTACCGGCCGGCTTGTTGAGAATTCCGTCCCAGGCGCCGAAGTCGACGGTATACGAGTCAGGAGTGACGAGAGTTATCGTTACTTCGAAATCGGCGAGAGTGGAAGCTGAGAGCTCTGCGGATTCGGTAGATCCATGGCTGTTGTGGGCGGCCACGACGTAGCAGTACGTCTGACCCTCTGTCACTGTGGTGTCGCTGTATGAATTGGTGCCGGGGTCTAAGGCACCGTTGAGGGTTGTGTATGGTCCGCCGCTTACATCCGATCGTTTCACTTCGTAGCCGGACTCGTTGTCAGCGTTGTCCGACCAAGTCAGGTCGAGTTGGGCCTTCGCGAATGTGGTGACTGTTAAACCGGTTGGCTGTGCCGGCAGCGTCCATGGTGTTGCCGTCGTGGTACTGGGGCCCGAAACATTACCGGCGTAATCCAATGCGAATACTTCAAAGGTGTGCTCAGCGTGGTAATCAAGATCGGATATTACCGTTCCCGTGTCATTGATCGTCCCGATGAACTGAGTGCCCGCAACGCCGCCGGTGCCGTACCACATCTCATAGTGACTGAAATCGGAAACCGAAGGTTTGTCCCAGGTCAAGGTCACTTGGCAATCGCCGGCTGATGCAAGCAGGTTAGTCACCGGAAGCGGCGCTTCAGTGTCGTAGGTAATCGAGGCGTATACCGGATCGGATTCATTGCCAAGATAATCGCTGAACTTCACATACACGTATTTCAATTCATCATTTACTGTGAGTTGCCAGGCGACGCTGGACGAGAATGCGGACCAGCTCCTTCCGTCGAAAGTATCTTCGTTAGCGATAATCATCTGATTGACGCCTACACCTGATCCGTCATCCGCCATAAAGGTGAGCGTCACGTCACGTGACTTCGTGTACGAATCGCCCCCGTTTATGATGATCGTTCCGGTCGGCGCGCTTCTATCCGACACGATGGAGAACCGCTCTGCGGTCGCATTCTGCTTGCCCGTATCAGTCGATGTCGCGACGGAGGCCGGAATATCGACGGTAATCGTACCGTCGCCGGTGGGCGTGATATCCATCGAGTATTCGCCGCCACTAATTAACAACAGATTAGACTTAATTCCGCCGACGACCGCTGCGTCACCAATTGTAAAACCGGACATCGGCTCGCTGAAAGCGATGGTAATTGAAATCGGACTGGCGCTTGTAGGATCGCTTTCGGTACTGGAAATTTCGACCGTCGGCGCCGCAGTATCCCAAGTTACCCCGTACACGTTCGAAGCAGTATTCGCATTGCCGGCTATGTCCGTGAGAACCCCCGTGCCCAGGCTTACCGAAACGGTACCAATCAAATCCGGCGTGACTTCAACCGCATAGGTGTTCCCGGAAACGTATGCCGGCGCGCCCGCCGTTCCATTTAGAACGGTAATGTCGGCAGAGTCAAAACCCGTAATGGTTTCGTTGAAGGTCACGGTAAACGGAATTAGTGACAAGACCGTCGGACTGCCGGCAGTGCTGTCTACGGTCACTGTCGGACCTGTGCGGTCCGAGACAATCGAAAATTGATCCGCGGCGGCGTTTCCTTTACCGGTGGCGTCGGATATTGCGGAGCTGGCAGGCACATCAACAGTGATAGTCGAGTCGCCCGAAGGCGAGACATCTATCGTATATTCGGTTGAACTGACCAATTGAAAATTTGATTCCGTGCCGTTCACCACATCGATGTCGGCAATATCGAAGCCGCTAACCGCTTCGCTGAAAATGAACCGAACAGGTATCAAAACAGCCTTTGTCGGGCTGCTCTCGGTACTGGAAATCACCACCGTCGGAGGTGCCGCGTCCCACTCGATTTGATAGGTTACAGCCGCACTGTTTCCGTTTCCCGCCGCGTCAAATACGCGGCCGGCCGTCATCCCAACTGCAACGGTGCCGACGGAATCCGGGGTGATGTTCACTGAATAGGTGTACCCGCTCACAGATACAGGGTCCTCCGCAATGCCGTTATTCACCGTCATATCGTCTTGCTCAAATCCGATAACGGTTTCATTGAAAGTAAAGGTTATCGGAATAGGTGATGCAGTGGTGGGAGTATTTTCGGTACTGCCGATTGCGACCGTCGGTCCGGTCCGATCAACCACTATACTGAACTGTTCGGCCGCGGCGTTCGGCAGGTTGTCCGAGACGGCAGTAACCACGTTGGAGGGCACGTCGACGGTGACCGTCCCTTCAGTAGGAGTGATTGTGACCAGAAATACCGGATTTGCCGAGATGTTGAAACCCGTAACCGTGCCGTTCACAACATCAATATCACCTGAAAGGAATCCGTTCACTGCCTCACTGAATTGGATCGTAACCACGATAGTCGATACGTTTGTGGGACCAACAACGCTTGAGAAAATGTCAACGGCGACTAGTTCGGGGCTATATGTTATTGCATATGGTGTCGCCGCGGCCGTATTCGCGTTGCCGGCTGTATCCGTTGTCACACCGGCTTCAACATTCACGATAACCTGGCCCGGGGCAGCCGGGGTGATATCTACCGTAAACACACGGTTGTCAGGCGACTGCAGGTTTCCCGGTGATCCATTTGTTACGGTAATATCGGATAGCTCAAACCCTGTTACCGCCTCGCTAAAGGCAATTGTCACCGGGATCGGTGATGTAGCGGTCGGATCTGCAGCGGTGCCACCGATGGCGACCGTCGGCGCGGCACTGTCCTGTGACGGCGTGCACTCTCCCTTCAACGTGAAACTGAAATCCGTGTCGAGATATCCAACATTGCTTTCTATAGTCAACGTAGCGGTTCTTGTACCGGTCGAGCCGGTAGGCGAAAATGCGACAGTAAAATCCGTTTCTTCACCGGGATCAATAGTCGTTAACGGTGCTGTGATTACTCGAAATTGACTTGAATCGGTACCATTGATCGTGATTCCAGAAGGAAGTAGTAGACTGTCCATTCCTGAGTTCCTCACGGTGAAAATGAGCTCATTCCCCGTGCGATAGGCTTCCAAGGTTCCGAATGTGACGGTGCTGTCCAGTAGAACTTCTGTATCGCCAAGCCAGATTGATATTTGCGGGCCTCCCAGTACGTCTCCAAATGGATCGCAACGTATAAGCGCAAGCAAACTCATGCTGGCGATTGCCAATACTCGTGCACACCTTCTTGCTTTTCTCATCATTATTCCTCTGCCCATAGCGTGCGCTTTCGCGCACCGCTGACTTCGGCCGCCCTCGCGGCCTCGTCGCCGCGAAGGTCCAGGTAAGCATATTCTTCCGCCAGTGCAGCGTCGAGTTTCTGTAGTTTCTCATAGAGCTCTCGCACAAAACCGTAATTCTCCAACTCGTGATTCACCCGGGCGACGGAAAGGATTACCTTGGCATCCTCAGGTTTTTGCACCATAGCCCGCTCGTAGAACTCACGTGACAGCTTCAATTCTTCCCGCAAGAAGTGAATATTGCCTATGTTGAGCAGCGCAGGAAAATAATCCCCGGCGGATAATGTATTCTCGAACTCAACTAAAGCTCTGTCATAGAGACCATACTTCGCGTACAGTATTCCCAATCGGTTCATGTATCGGTTGGGATCATTTGATTCCCGGATCTGGCTTCGCACTGTAGCTACCTGCTGATAGATTTCCTGGTCCACAAATTTCACAACCTGCGACGTATAGGCCGCTAACACCTGTTCTTTCTCAGGTAATTGGATGCTCTCTGCGGCTCCCGGAAGCCCAACCGGGCTGTACACCTGCCACGCTTCGCGAATCGGAAAAAAGGCGGCCTGGTTTCTGGATTTGTTTTCACGCCATTCCTTTGCACCCATCTGCCAGGCCTCAAGAAAGCCGCGTTCAAGCGCTGTTATTTCCAGAGGTATCCACGCCTTTTCTTCTTGAAAAATAAGATCGTCGGTACGGTTGAATTGCCCTCGAGCGGCTTCAGAATCGAGGCCTGTGGAGAACGCCAGAAAGATATGGCCGGGAATGGTAATGAAAGCTGTCTCAATACCTACCGATTCAAACAAGGCACTGTATAATATTGATAAGTCATCACAGTCTCCTGCTTTATACGCCAGGCTTTCGCGCGGGAACTTCAGCGTATCAACCTGGTAGACTTTCTCAGACAGCGCTTCGTACGGAGTGTTCGGATCAATTACATAGGCCATTCCAAGAAGACGTAACGCTTCATGAAAGGCTATCGCTTTTTGTAGATTCGCATTTACCTGATATTCTCCGCCCTTAATCATACCGGCTACATTATTCGAAAACCGGAGAACCTGTGGATCACGGGCTGTAACGAAAGCTGCGGCTTTCCGATCATCGTCCCAGGTCATCGCATTCCGGTATTCCATATTTATGCTTTCGATATGCGTATCTTTGAAGCGTTGAGCGCCAACGGAATACTCGATCACGATTTCCGCCGCTACTTTAGTCCCTTCGGTGATTTCCAACATTCGATCCGTAAAGAGGGCCATCAAATCGATACGCGCATCTTCTTCCGGTTTGAGCTCGGCGACGGTCTTAGCCTTCTTAGGGGCATCCATATACTGGTTGACGAATAGACTAACGGTTATATTTGTCGCCGTAGCGGAAAGTGGATTGTGAACTGTTATATCGCCGACGGGATGGTCATCGTAGTAAGAATAGAAGATTGGGAATATTTGCAGAAAAACGAGATCCTTCACTTGCAGCAGATTCCCTTCTGTCGTCTGGCCCTGTAGCGGCGACACTCCCGCCGCGGGCGGCCTGACATCAGTTGTACTGTCTCCTCCGCTTCCTGCAATACGCAACGCGGTGCCGAGTGTCGCAAACACACCGCTATACACACCTAGGACATTCCGGTACCCGAGGCTCACTCCGATGTCCAACCATGGAGCCGCTCGGAAGAAAGCGCCGGCTCCGGCGGAAACATAGACGCCGGGGCCGACGAGCAACTCTCTTGATATGGAGAGAAGCGACAGCGAAAAGCCGCCTGCAGCGCCGCCCTGAATGAAGAAACGCTCAGCCGGCGTAATGACGAGACCCACCCCGGCGCCGGCCGAGGCGACCGACAGGGCATCGGATACCCCATATTTATTGTATGAATATCCAAGCTCACCGTTTAGGGAGAACCACGACAGCCTCTCCGGAACAAACGTGCCGTCTATGGTTGCTATCGCGCCGGTCCGGAAAAATGGGGCGTTTCCGCCCAGTGGAAGTATTACACCCGGATTCACACGCAGTCGAAGCGGGGCTTCAGAAAACACCGAGAGAGAAGCACATACGATAAGAGCGAATACAAGAGGGATTGTCCGGTATCTTGCCATACATACCTCACATTCTTATCTATAGAGCAAGCATGCTTTCTCTTAGACTGACTATGTGAATGCGCAGTTAGCAAGGCAGCTTATTCTCAGCATATCGCATGTGATTTGCATTTGCAATTCAATAATGAAATTCAAAACGCCAATCTCATTCCAGCTGTAATGATCCAATCCTTCATTACCAGCTATTCAGCCCATACGCTCAATGTAGCGCCGGGCGAGAAGTTTTTCGTCACTTTCAAAGCCTCCGCCATACGCCTATACTGAAATACGTTGGCGCGCGCCGTCTTGGCGGACGTGCTCCGGCATTCATTCGATGTACCTGCCGCGGCACTCGCTGCGCAACGGTGATTGCCCCCAGGGGGTTTCTCCTACAGCCGTCTCCGCGGGCTTTCGCCGGTTGTCCGAATGCGAAATGTGTGCCGTTGAAGCTCTCACTCTCAGGAGGTCCCTCTATGGAAAAAGAACGCGTTTTGATTACGGGTATGAGCGGTCTTGTCGGCAGCGCGGTACGACGTCAGATCGAGGAGAAATACGAGCTGACCGCCCTCAACCGCGGCCGGGATGTGCCGGGTGTAAAAACGCACCTGGCGGATATCCACGATTTCGAAGCCATCCGGCCGGCCTTCGATGATCAGGATTACGTGGTGCATCTCGCGGCGAGCCTTGGGGCGGGGCAGACCTGGGACGACTATCATCGAGCCAACATCCTGGGAACCTACAACGTCTTCGAGGCTGCCCTTCAGGCCGGCGTGAAGCGGGTAGTTTATGCAAGCAGCGGAAACGCCATCGCCGGATGGGAACGGGAGGAGCCGTACAAAGCGATAGTCGAGGGACGGTATGATGAGGTCCCGGCCTCTTTTCGAAAGATGACCCACGAGACACCATCCCGTCCCATTGGACTGTACGGCGTAACCAAGGTGTTTGGTGAAGCCCTGGCCAGGCATCTTACCGATACGACGGACCTGTCGATTATCTGTTTGCGGTTCGGTCACGTGGTGAAAGAAGACCGCCCGCTCACGACGCGTGACTACTCGCTCTGGTGCAGCCAGCGGGATGTGGCCCGGATGATAGAGTGTTGCATCGCCGCGCCGGAAAGCGTCAAGTTCAATATATTCTACGCCATCTCCGATAACAAGTGGAGCTACCGGGATCTGGAGCGCCCCCGTGAGGTGGTCGGATTCAAACCGCTCGACAACGCCGAAGACTATCGTTCATGAAAGTTTCCTGAGCGCCTCGCTTGCCCATTTCGGGTTTTTCAGAAGCTCTCTCCCCACACCTATGATGTCTGCGTCTCCGCTCGAAAGAATCTCCTCTGCGAGCTCGGGCGTTTTCACGCCGCCGGTTACCATGACCGGTACGGAAACGAGCTCCTTGATTGCCCTGCCGTGGGTCCTGAAATAGCCCGGCTTCTCATCGACGATCGAGTATCCACCCATCCCGCCGGAAATATCGATCAAGTCAACGCCTTTTTCTTCCAGCAGTACGCTGAACCTGCTTGTCGCTTCAATGGTGAGCCCGCCCGGAAGCAAATCGTCGACACCGAGCCGAAACATCAGAACTGTATGCTCATTCAAAGCTTCTCTTACCGCGCTGACAACCTCGAGGGGGTACTTCGCCCGTTTTTCTTCACTCCCGCCGTAGCCGTCGGTCCGCCGGTTTGTGAGGGGCGAGAGAAACTGATTGAGCAGATAACCGTGTGCGCCGTGGATTTCGACGGCGTCAAAGCCCGCCTTTTGCGCGCGCAAGGCAGCCTGCACGAAATTGTCTCTTAATTGGGTAAGTTGGGCCGCGGTGAATTCCCTCGGCTCGTTCCCTGTCGTGGGATGCGGCACCGCTGAAGGACCGGCGGTCGCTTGTCCGGTGACCTCGCTGGTGGTCTTGCTGCCGGCGTGGGTGATCTGGATTGCCGAGAGCGCGCCCTGCTCCTTGATTGCTCTAGCCAACGCCGCCAGGCCGTCAACCAGCTCGTCGTTATCGATGGCGAGCTGCGCAGGATGCGCTCTGCCTGAAGAATGCACAAAGGAGTGCTCCAGAATGACAAGGGCGACCTTCTCCCCGGCGCGTGCGGCGTAGTGGTTGATGAGCGCCGGAACGGCCGCTCCCTCTTCCGTTGCTGCGCGGTTGGCCATCGGAGGCATCGCAATCCTGTTTCTCATTACTTTGTGTCGAAGCGGCAACTCCCGCGAAAGTAGACTCATCTGGAAATCCCCCTTGTTTTTTCCCGGACTGTTTCTATGTATCTCTAAGATCGGCTATCCCAATTCAAAGACCGATTGTATACTCTAACGAAGCTTTTGGTTAAGTGTGCGCCTGCCTGCCGTTGCGCGGCCGGCGGGTGCCCGTCGCGACGTCGCTCTTAAAGGAGGTTTCGAGTGAAAATTACGGATCTCAGCGTCACCATGGTCAATTGGAAGTACACACCCTGGAGGGTCGGAGGCACGAGTCTGAAAGGAAACACGCTGCTGGGCGTGCTTGAAGTGCAAACCGACGAAGGGCTCGCCGGGCATGCTTTCCTTGGTTCCACATCACAGGGGGCGGATGCTCATGTCGGGCCTCTGATGGAGTTTCTCAAACCTTTGGTTGTGGGGGCAAATCCGCTTGATACCGGAGCGATCTGGCACAAGCTGTGGGCGCTGAACCGCCGTGTCTCGACCCATGCCATCGGTGCGGTGGATATCGCTCTGTGGGACATCGTCGGCAAGGCGGCGGCTATGCCGATTCACCGGTTTCTGGGTACCTGCAGGGACAGCATGCCCGCGTACGCCAGTTCCGACTGGAAGGCGACGCCCGCCGATTACGCCGAGGATGCGCTCAAGTTTCAGAGTATGGGATGGCCTTCCTACAAGATACACCCTCACACCGTACCGAAGGAGGACATCGAGATCTGCCGCGCCGTGCGAAAAGCCGTGGGTGACGACATGGTGCTTATGCTCGACAGTATGTGGTCATACGGTTATGAGGAGGCGCTCCGGGTGGGGCGGGCGCTGGAGGAACTGGATTACTTCTGGTACGAGGATCCGCTGGCGGACGAAGACATATACAACTATGTGAAACTCAGGCAGAAACTCGATATCCCGATCATGGCTACCGAGTTCGCTCCGGGCCGCTTCTACGGGCTTGCCCAGTGGGTCCAGCAGGCGGCAACGGACATCCTTCGCGGTGATGTGATGGTCTTCGGCGGTATCACGCCCGTGTTGAAGATCGGCCACCTCGCCGAAGCCTTTCACCTGAAGTGCGAATTGCACCACGGCGGCAACTCGCTGGGCAACGCGGCAAACCTGCACGTCATGATGGCCATGAATAACTGCGATTATTACGAAGTGTTCCCCTGCACCGGTATCAACAAGTTCGGCCTTGTTGAGGACATCGAGGTTGACGCGCACGGTATGGTTCACGCTCCTGTAAAGCCGGGCTTGGGCTACGAGATAGACTGGGACCTCGTGAAACGGGAAAAGGTGGGCGTTATAAAGTAACCGGCGGTCTGCGGGTGGCGCGGCTGCGGGCTTTTGCCGTCACTGCGGCAGGTGACTTCTGAAGAATCGCAGCCAGTTGCCGTGAAAAATCGCGTCGATATCGGCGTTCGAATAATTGCGTGCGGAAAGTACGGACGCGAGCATCTGAACATCGGTGTACCGGCGTATCTCTCCGGGCGTTTGTTCGTTTCCGTATCCGCCGTCGAGATCCGTGCCCAAGGCTACATGATCAAGTGATCCGGTGATCTGGCAGATGTGATCGATATGATCCGCGACCGAGCCGAGTGGGACCGATGCGGGATCGCTTGTGCCGCTTACCCAATTCTTTGCAAGCATCCAGGCGTCAAAGGCGGCGCCGATCACGCCGCCCCGTTCGGCTATCCGCTTGATCTGCTCGTCGGTGAACTGCCGGACGCCGGGCACAAGCGCCCGGCAGTTGTTGTGACTCGCCAGCACCGGGCCGGCGTAGCCGTCCAGCGCTTCATCAAAGCTTTTGTCGGAGAGGTGGCTCAGGTCAAGAATAATACC
>JAFGHN010000057.1 GCA_016930115.1 Spirochaetales bacterium
CCGCCGCCGAAACAGTAGCCGATTGCGGCAATATTCGATGTATCCACATACGGCGCGGCCTTTAGCACGTCCAGGGCGGCATTGAACCGCTTCTCGATCAATGGAAAATCCGAACCTACCCTGCCGGACAGTGTGCGGGCTTCCGACATGGGGACTTCTTTTCCGCCACCGTACATGTCGAGGGCGAAGGCCACATACCCTTCCTTCGCCAGATCCACGGCCCTTTTCTTTGCATAATCGTTTATCCCGAGCCACTCGTGAACCACGATTACACCGGGCCTCACGGCCATCGAGGATCTGTCGTAAGCGAGCAGGCCGACAAACTCCTGACCGTCGACGGTATACCGGATAGACTCGGTTTGGATACTGCTATCCATGGATTGACCAAAGGCGAGGTACCCGATCGCCGATATGAGAAACAAGAAAAGCAAGAATCCCTTTTTCATTTCTTTCTCCTCCGTACGTTGGAGTATAAAAGATGTGCGCCCCGATGAGCACGGAGAGAAAATAGCAATTGCTAACTATAATAGTCAAGAATAATGCCGATTCATTACAGGGCGAAGTAGCGAACCGGCAACGGTTACCGGCGCGTCACCAGCAGGTATACCCCCCGTCGATAAAAATCACACTCCCGGTGATGTAACTCGAGGCGTTTGAAGCCAGGAGAAGGGCAAGCCCCTTGATTTCGTGGGGCTCTCCCACCCTTCCCATGGGGGTCAGCTCGCGCCATTTCTCGGCCCTTTCTGATGCCAGAGACGCGGCGGTCATGGGGGTCCTGAAATAGCCCGGAGCAATCGCGTTTACCCGTATGTTGTATCGCACCCATTCCATGGCCAGACTTTTCGTCAGATGAGCAATCGCGGCTTTCGCGGTGTTGTAGGACGCCTGGTCCTGAGGCCGGTTGACGATGAAACCACTGATAGAGGACATGTTTATGATACTTCCCTTCTTTTCCCTGATCATCTCCCGGCCGACCGCCTGACTGCACAGCACGGTACCCTTCAGATGAGCGTTCAGCATCGTGTCCCACTGCTCTTCGGTCACATCCAGAAATGCGGGACTCTTCCCGCTTATGCCGGCGCTGTTTATCAGAATATCGATTTTCCCGAATCTCTCCTTTACCGTGCCCACCATCTGCTGAACGTCAGCGGATCTGCTCACATCCACCTGTAGCGCAATCGAATCCCTTCCCAGCTTTCTGATTTCCTCTGCCGTCTTTTCCGCGATTTCCACCCGTCTTTGAACAACGGCCACATCCGCCCCGGCTTCCGCCAGCGCCAGCGCCATTTCCCGTCCAAGCCCCTGGCCGCCGCCGGTTACAATTGCCTTTTCACCGGTTAGATCAAACATCGATAGTACGTTCACTGCGTTCTCCATTGCTTGCTCCTTTGAATATCTCCTTTGAATATCTGCGCTGTTGAAAAGAGACGCTATGAAAAAGCTCCCAATTCGGCCAGAAAGGCGATCACCATCTCGATCGCCGTAATAAAATAGTCGTCATACATAAACTCATTCGGTGAATGTATAAGACCACCGGTCCCTACAGCGAGGAATACCGGAGCTATCCCGGTCTCCCGCAGCAGCGTACCGGCGATGGGAACGGTTCCCCCCATACGAACGATCGCCGGTTCCTTGCCAAAGCCTGCCCGGGTTGCCTGGATGAGGGCTTTGACCGCCTTTGATTCGGGATCGCTGGTAGCCGGCCAGGCCTTCTGCCTGATCTCAACCTCGACCCTCGTCGATTCCGAATCGAAACGCTTCACGTGAGCGGTAAACGCCTCCGCTATCGTGTCGGGATCTTGCCCGGGCGCGAGTCGCATGGTCACCTTGAATCCGGCTTTCGACGGGATTATCGTTTTCATCCCGTAACCCTGATAGCCGCCATAGATTCCGTTGACGTCGCAGGTCGGCCGTACCCATATTCGCTCAACCGGAGAGACGTCCGGATCTCCCCATTCGGCGAAATCACCAAGGCTGGCGCTTAAACCCTTAAGGTATTCCTTCTGCATGCCCGGAAGAAGCCGTTTTTCTTCCGGGGACAGTTCCGGCACGCCGTCGTAAAAGCCGGGTATCAGTATTCTCCCGCTGGAATCATGAAATGAAGCGATGATCCTGGACGCGGTGTGGACCGGATTTTCAACCAGTCCCCCCACCGAACCGGAATGTATGTCCTGCGGAGGGCCCGTCACCGTAACCTCCGCGCCGACTAAACCTCTGCAGGACAACGCGACCGTCGGAGACTCAGGGGGCCCGCTCCCGTCACATATTACCGTCACATCGCAGCCGACGCGTTCTTTGTGGCTGCGCAGGAACTCGAGGGCGCTGGGCGATCCTGTCTCTTCCTCGCCTTCAAAGAGAAATTTCATATTTACCGGCAGGTTTCCGCCGGTCTTGAGAAAGCTCTCAACCGCTTTCAGGCACGCATACACGCCGATTTTGTCGTCCACTACCCCGCGGGCGTATATCTTGCCGTCCCGGAGCGTGGGCTCGAAAGGCGGAGAGTCCCAACGCTCCAACGGGTCCGCCGGCTGGACATCGTAGTGGGCGTAAAACAACACCGTCGGTTTGTCCTTGCCGGCGCCTGCCCACTCGCCGCACACAATAGGATGGCCGGTGGTGGGGACAACGTCCACTTTCCCAATCCCTATCCCCTTCATGCGAGCCGCAACCCATTCGGCTCCCTGTTGTATGTTCCCTGCAAAGGCCGCGTCTGTACTGATGGTCTGGATTCTTAAGAATTCGAAAAACTCATCCCTGAATTTTGCCTCGTTGGCTCTGGCATACTCTACTGCTGTGTTCGACATCTACCGCTCCTCGATTAATATTGCGGCCGTAAAATACCGCCCGTACGCTGCGGGCATTCGATATTCCGCGCCGCTCCGAATTGTGCATTGTCATACGCACATTAATGTATTAAACAATAAATCACACAAAATAAGGAGTGCCTCTATGATAAAGGATACAAGAGAACGATTTAACCCGGATAAACTGCGGGTGTTTTCGAGCGCTGTGCTGCGGAAGCTGGGAGTCCCAAAGGAAGATGCCGACATAACGGCAAACATGCTCGTGGCCTGTGATTTGCGCGGGGTCGAATCTCACGGCGTTGCCCATCTCCACCCGAATGAATTTTACTGCAAATGGATAAAGGACGGCATAATCAACGTCACGCCGGATCTGAAAACCGTGAGCCCC
>JAFGHN010000058.1 GCA_016930115.1 Spirochaetales bacterium
GCCAAGACCTATTATACGGAACGGATGAACCTGAAGCCGGAAGAGACATTCGTGGTCTCGGTCATGCCTTGTACCGCGAAGAAATTTGAAGCCCAAAGACCGGAGTTCAGCAATAACGGTCTGCCGAACGTCGACGCGGTCCTTACAACGCGCGAACTTGCCAAAATGATCAGGCAGGCAGGTATCGATTTTACCACATTGCCTGATGAAAAGATGGATTCGCCGATGGGTCTGGTACCTTCGGGCGCGGCGGACATATTCGCAAATACCGGCGGAGTAATGGAAGCGGCTTTGCGGACTGCCTACGAGATTATCACGGGAAGACCTCTCCCCTTCAAGAATCTGCACATTAAACCGATAGCGGGCCTTGAGGGGATAAAAGAAGCCTCCGTCACCATAGAACAGGCCCTGCCGGATTGGAAATTTCTCGAGGGTGTGGAGGTGAAGGTTGCGGTGGTTCATGGACTCGGGAACACACGGACACTCCTCGAAAGGCTGAAGAACGGCGAGGCGGAGTACCACTTCATCGAGGTGATGTCCTGCCCCGGCGGGTGTATCGGAGGGGGTGGGCAACCGAGGATGACGGATGATTCGGTCAGGCTTGCCAGGATCAGTGCGATATACGCAGAAGATGAGCACAAGGATATCCGTAAGTCACACGAAAACCCGGAAATCGTGGAGATTTACAAAAAATATCTGGTCAAGCCCTTGAGCGAACGATCGCATCATCTTCTTCATACACATTACCACGAAAGGGAAAGGGTATGAGGTTCCCGGTGATCTCATTATACTATCTGAAATCGAAAGAGCGTGTTTATTGAGGAGGAATCTGTGTCTGCAAAAAGAAAAATACTGGTAGTCGATGACGATAAAGATTTCATACTGCCCATCAGAAAACTTCTTGAAAGCAAGGGGTATATGGTTCTTGAGGCTCACAATGGCAAAGAGGGCATGGACAATGCCCTCTCACAAAAGCCGGACCTGATACTGCTCGACGTCATGATGACCAGATTGAGCGAAGGCTTTGATACATTTCGTGAATTGCGTGCGAACGAAGATACGAGGAGCATACCCGTTTTTATGACAACGTCCATAAACTCAGAGGTACCGTTCAATTTCGGCCGGGATGAAACGTGGCTTCCGGTGGACAAATTTCTGGAAAAACCGATTTTACCGGAGAAGCTCCTGAAAGAAGTTGAACAGGCCTTGGCATGAACACTTCTGGGGCGAGTAGAATTGCATGCACTCTACTCTTGTTTCTGTTCAGCGTGACCTGGGGAGTGAGTCAGGTTTGGCCGCAGGAGGCGGTAGCCGGAAAGGTGAAAATACTGGTTCCCAAGTCGACCTCTTCGGTTCCTCTGTTTCTCCTTGCGGCCGATGATCCGGTTCCCGGGATCGATATCGAGATCGAAATTTTTGCCGCCCACCCCCAGGCGCTTGCCCGGCTTTTGACGGGAGAGGCGGATCTGCTGTTCACCGGCACAAGCCAGGGGTGGGAAAACTATCTGGACGGCAGCCCGCTGGTCATGATAAACACCGGGTGCTGGGGGGTCTCCTTTGTCATGGGGAACGACCCCGCGCTGACAAGTTTTTCCGCCTTGAGGGGTAAGCATATTGCGCTTCCTTTTCCCGGCGCCCCCCTGGATTTCCAAACTCGGTATATCCTGATGCAATCGGGGATTGACCCGGATACCGACCTATCGATCAGCTACTTTGCCCCGGCGCAAGCTATGGCGATGCTCATGAAAGGCCAGTTGGACGCGGCGCCGCTGCCGGAGCCGTTGGCGAGTTTCCTGGCAGGTGAGAAAGGATTTTATCGACTGATTGACTACCAAAGAGTTTGGGCGGAAGTATCTTCAGGCGATCCAAGATCTCCACAGGTCAGCCTGTTTGCCACAGCCGGTTTTGCCGGTGCAAACAGGGACCTCATCGGTAAGCTGGTGGACGGGTGGGAAGACGCGATGCAGCGCGTTGTGGATGATCCCGAGGAGGCGGCGCGGCAATTCGCAGCATCTCTGGGGTTCTCTGAGGATGTGGTCACCGAGGCCATACGGAATACACTCTTCTACCTTCCCTCATCCGCCGAAAATATGCAGCGTGTCTTTTCCTACTATGACCGTGTAAAGGATTTTCTGCCCGGCGATCGGGAAGATCTGAGTGGGGATTTCTTTTTCACCTATTAAAGATGAACCGGGTATTTGTTATCCTGGGGATCGTTGCCCTGGTGGCTGTCTGGACGGCGGGGTCTTATTGGGTTGGGGAGTTTTTTGTTCCACCGCCCTGGGTAGTCCTGAAAGACGTATTTCTCATGCTTACCCAGGGGCATACGTGGATCCAATTGGCGGTAACGCTTTTCAGGGTAACCGTGGGGTTCCTGCTGGCTTTTGCAGTAGGCACCGTTCTCGGCATCTTCTGCGGCAGGTGGAGGAGCGTTGAAGCTTTTTTCAAGCCCGCGCTCCTGCTTGCCCAGGGGATGCCGCCTCTGTTGTGGGCCATTCCCCTCATTTTGATTCTCGGAGTCGGTCACATCTCTCCGATTCTGGTTATTGCGCTGATTTGCCTGCCTCTCATTGCCGTGAACGTCACGGAAGGTACGAAATCGGCGCCTCGACAGCTCGAGGAAATGCTCGAGGTTTTTGCGCCGGGGATGTATCCGAAAATGAGGGAACTGCTGCTGCCGCATTTGAAACCGTTCTTCGTTTCGTCTCTGAAACTTGGGATTGTTCTGGGCATCAAAGCTTCCGCGGTCGCCGAGTTCTTCTGCTCGAACAACGGTATCGGATTCCAAATTCAAGCCGCCTATCAGTCGCTGCAAATGCGAAAGTTGTTCTCCTGGGCTCTCTTCCTTGTAGTGCTCGTTATCTTGAGTCAATATCTGCTCAACAGTTTGATTGAACCGAAGAAGCGAAAGAGCCCCATTCTTCAGAAACAGCACCCGACGGCGAGCGAGCCTACCTCCGGCGGGCATGAAGCCGTTTCTTGGCCAGCGGACTCTGTACGGGATATTCGACTCGAACGGCTGTGTTTCGGCTATACGTCCGGTCAGAAAATTCTGCAAGATATCGATCTCACCGTGCGTCCCGGTGAGATAGCCGTCCTCTGCGGTGATTCTGGAGTCGGGAAAACGACTCTTCTGCATGTGGTTGCCGGACTGCTGAAAGCGAGTTCCGGGACCGTCAACAGGCCTTCACGTCTGGGTATTGTCTTTCAGGAAGACCGGCTGCTTCCATGGCGTTCCGTCGGCAGGAATGCAGCGCTGCCGCTGCTGTACGCCGGAATACCGGTCAAGGAGGCTTCGCTTCGTGCATCCGTGATGCTGAATAAGATCGGGCTCGAAGGGCTTGAGGAGAGCTTTCCCGATGCGCTTTCAGGAGGCATGAAGAAACGGGTCTCTCTCGCCCGGTGCTTTGTTCATGCGCCTGAAGCGATTCTGCTCGATGAACCGTTTTCCGGACTTCACAAAGAGGCGCGGCGGAATATGTATCAGGAGCTCTTCGATCATCTTGACTATCACGGCATACCGGTCATTATCGCCACTCATTTTCCTGAGGAGATTCCGATCCGGCCGGATTGCCGATACTACGAGCTCCAACGCACAGAGGGCGAATGTGCGAGGCTTGTTCCGGGCTCGCGCCCCGATCCCGCACCCATCAGCGGAGCCGTCACCGGCGAGCTATCGTGATAACGCTTGGGGTGTAGCCCGAAGGTGATTCGAAGCCTAACAGGTTTAAGCAGGTTGCAGCCAGACTCGAGATCCCAAGATCGGGTTGTTTGGAAATCCGGATGTTCGCGGCGCCCGACGGGTCGTAGACGCTGACAGGGACCCGGTTGAGCGAATGCGCCGTCTTGGGCTTTGGCAGTTTTGTCCGGGCATCGTACTCGATTTCTCCCTCTTTCTTCCCGCGGATATACATATCGTCGGCGTTGCCATGGTCGGCTGAGACTACCAGTATCCCCTCAGATTCGCGAACGGCTTTCATGATCCGGCCCAGGCATAGATCGACGGTCTCCACCGCTATGGTAACCGCCGGGAATACTCCGGTGTGACCGACCATGTCGCCGTTGGGAAAGTTGAGTCGAATGAATCGGAAATCGTTCTGCACTATCGCTTCAACAACCTTGTCGGTGATTTCCGCGGCTTTCATCCACGGCCTTTCTTCGAAGGGTACTCGGTCGGACGGTACCTCCACATAGGTTTCGAGATCCTGATCAAATTTTCCCGAACGGTTTCCGTTGAAAAAATAGGTAACGTGGCCAAACTTCTGTGTTTCACTGATTGCCAGTTGTTTTACACCCGCGTGTGCAAGATACTCTCCCATTGTCCTGTCGATAGCAGGAGGAGAGACAAGGAAGTTCTTGGGTATGAGAAGGTCACCATCGTACTGCATCATCGCCGCGAAGTGGATTTCCGGATTCGGCTCACGCCGGAATTCATGAAAATCCCTTTCTTCGAAAGCCCTGCTGATCTCAATTGACCGGTCGCCGCGGAAATTGAACAGAACCACGCTGTCACCGTCTTTTATGCTGCCGACCGGTCTTCCACCCTCAGAGATCACGAAGGGCGGAAGGTCCTGGTCGATGATGCCCGGGGTTTTGCTCCGCGCCGTCTCTATCGCTTCCCGCGCCGACCCAAACGACGGTCCGTCGCCTGCAACATGGGTTTTCCATCCCAAAGCGACGATGTTCCAGTCGGCTTGATATCGGTCCATCGTGACCTTCATTCTCCCGCCGCCCGAGGCGATCCGGTAGTCGACACCGTCGTCTGAGCTCATCGAGTGCAAAAAGCCTTCCAGCCTGTCAACATACAACAGCGCCGAGGTCGGCGGCACGTCCCGCCCATCAAGCAGGATATGAACTCTTGCGCGTTTTACGCCGGTCTTTTTCGCTTCGCTCAGGAGCGCTTCCAAATGGTCGACATGGCTGTGGACATTGCCGTCGGATAACAGGCCCAACAGATGCAAGGTGCTTCCGTTTGTCTTGACGTTACTAATCAGTCGTTTCCAGACTTCGCCGTCAAAAAGCGAACGGGATGCTATGGCCTGATTGACAAGCGCCGCGCCCTGTTCAAACACACGCCCGCATCCGATCGCGTTGTGCCCGACTTCACTGTTCCCCATGTCGTCGTCGCTCGGTAATCCCACCGCGGTCCCATGGGCTTTCAGAACGCCGGACGGTGTGTTTGCTCTCAGCCAGTCCAGATTGGGCGTGTTCGCGGACAGAACCAGATCACCCTCACTGTATTTGCCGATGCCTATTCCATCCATGATGAGAAGAACTACCGGCCCTTTCGGACCTGAAAAGTTCGCTGTTTGCTTGAGATTTTCCATAAACCACAGATTGACATGAAAGTCGGCTATTATTCCATAGCCGCGGTACCGCCGCCGGTTATTACGCCCGCAAGAGTATCGAAAATCAGCCCGGTATAAACGGTTTCAGTCTCTGCAAGTTGGAAGCGCCCGGTTTGAGCTCACCTGTATCCATGCGGGCGAAGACGTCCACTATCGCATCATTCATGGGCGTAGGTATGCCGAGCTGTCTTCCGGTTTGCGCTATGAAGCCGTTGAGTTGCTCTACTTCGGTCCGGCGGCCCTTCATCACGTCTTGAAGCAAAGACGGCCGCGGCGGGGCGCCTAGTCTTTCGACCTCTTCTTTGCTCACTTGCCTGCCCTCATCTCTCGACATCATAGCGTCTTTGAGAGCCTCGATTGTCTTTCTTGTCGTTGCCGAAGCGAACTGTCCGGGTTGCGTGTCGGCAGAAAGGGGTTCGAACGCGATGCCCAGAGCCTGTCCAACGCGAACAACCTCAGCCGCAATCGAAACCCGGACCAGCATTGCCAGGTCCTGTTGTTTGTCGTCCAGAAACTGGAGCTCAGGTCCAATAAGGCCCGCCACGGAGTTGCTCATGCAGTTAACCTGCAGTTTTGTCCATCGGGCTCCCCAGATATTTGTTGTTATTTCGCTCGGCCCTACGGCCTGGAGCATTTCCACCACTTCTTTTGCCCGCGGTGTTACCCGGCCGTTCAGTTCTCCCACGGTAAAGCTCTTACCGGAATTCGGGGAGGTGCGTATCAGCCGGCCCGGTTCGTATACTCCTGAGCTGATCGTCGGGACGCATCCCACGGTACGATTGTAACCGACGATCCCCGCGACCAGTTCGTCGTTCAGCGCGTTTTGAGCAGGAAGAATAAAACCGGTAGGCTTGAGCATGGGTTCGATAAGATATGTCGACCAGCGTGTGTCGTATGACTTAACCGAAAGAAACACGATATCGAACTTCTCCCGCAGCGAACTGACCTCGCTTAAGTGCAGGGCTTTCACCGTAATTGTAAACTTTCGATCCCGGTCGGTGATTTCCAGCCCCTTTTTCTTCATGGCCTCCACATGGGCGGGCCATTGGTCGATCAAGGTTACGTCAAGCCCCTTCTCGGTAAGATAGCCGCCGATGGCGCCTCCGATAGCTCCTGCTCCCACTACCGCGATATTCTTTGCCATAAGTTCCGCCTCCTCGCCTTGGTTCGATCGATGCCGTGTCCCGGCGCCGATCTTTGTCCGGAGGGTCAGTCCGCCTCCGGGGTTCCGCTTGCACCTCTATTCTACAGCAAAAGCCGGTGGGCGGGAAACGCCCGGCGCCGTTCACGTTGACAGCGGTTTTGGGGTCGTGGTACGCTGAAAACATCAAACAAAGGCGGCGAGAGAAACATGAAAGCTGGCGTATTGTACAAAGCCCGGGATTTGCGACTCGAGGAACGGCCGAGACCTAAATTGGCCGATGATGACGTGTTGGTGAAGGTCCGTGCCGTCGGTATCTGCGGGTCGGATATGCACCTGTACGACGAAGGCCGTATCGGCAA
>JAFGHN010000307.1 GCA_016930115.1 Spirochaetales bacterium
CGCGATACCCGTTTCAGGAACACACCGATGACCGCGGCGCCGGAACGTTTTGCCAGCACGTTGAGAGTGGGGTCAAAGAACAGCTTTTTTCCGAAAAGTTCGATGGTCATATTCGGCCGCTTGTGCCAGGCGTCCACCTCATCACATTCGGTCATCAGGAGGCGGTTTTGCTTCAATGCGGTCAAGGCCCTGAAGAAAACCGAAGCGTCGGCGGAATTCGAAATGATCTCGCCGTTCATGAGCTTTGCCCGCTCCTGAAGCGCCTTTTCCAGGTGCTTTGTCTGGCAATCGGCGATGATGCTGATGGGATACCCTTTCAAGCTCAAGACCCAGGGTATGAACTCAACCGCACCCCAGTGGGCGGTTACCAGGATCACGCCTTTCCCGAGGGACATGGCGTCGCCAATCAGCTCTTCATTCTGTACTGTAAATTTTTTGCCGACGAACCGGCGGATAGTGTTGATATCTTTGAAAGCGGAGTACATTTTTTCATAGTAGTGGGCGAAAATCCCCTTGAAGGTCTCTCTGATGATCCGGCGTATGTACCGATCGTCCTTCCCCTCAAGTATATCTCTGATGTTTTTTTCGATGAGCCGTTTTTCCTTTCTCTTCATGAGGTAATAAATTTTGCCGATTGCCTGCATATACAGATAACTGACCGAAGCGGGCATTCGCTTGAAAAGCGTGACGTTCACCCGAGCCTGGAAAAACTTAGAAAGGTTCAGTTTCATAGGTCCTCCTCTTTGGCGGCGACGAAAAATCACCGTACTCGATAATGAGTCGTTTTCTCACTTATTCATTCTTATGAGTAATCGCGGAACGCGCAAGTGCTTTTCTAGAAGACCCGTACCACGGCGCCGCGTTCGGTTTCCAGGCGGGCCCGCACCTGGCCGGGGGTGATGGTGTTCGCCGGCCACTCTTCCGGCGGTACGTGGGAGAGGCGGAGCAAGATACGGGCAAGCTGACCGACGTAGTCCTTGAGCTCCCGTACGTTCACTTTATCGGATGTGTCTCCGTGCTCATGGTGGAACTCGGCATCCGGGTGCCGCCGGTCAAAGCGCCAGCGCCACAGGAACGCGGCGTCAAGGCCGGCCCGCAGGAACGGAAAGTGGTCAGAGGACGGGTCAAGCTGTGACATCACCTGACACTGCAGGCCGTCTTTCATCGTGTCCAACTGGCGTTGCACCAGTTCCCGCAGGTGCGGAAAGCCCAGCACGATCCCCTTCATGCGGCCGGTGGACAGCTCGTCGAGGTTGATCGCCAGCCGGGGCGGGATGCCTTCTTTGTAGTGACGGTCGACGTAGGCCGACGATCCCTGCAGTTTCTGTTCCTCCGCGCTGTAGGTGGCAAAGCGGAGAGCGCGCCCGGGGCCGATACCGGTCTCCTTATGCAATGCGGCCAGCACCCGCGCCGTCTCGAGGACCGCGATTGCACCCGAAGCGTTGTCGTTCCCTCCCGGCGAGCCGTAGACCGTATCGTGATGCCCGCCGAGGAGGAGATGCTCCCCGGGCCAACGCGTACCGGCCAGCATGCCGGTGACGTTCGCGGATGGAGCGGTGAAAAAGCGGCTCTCAACCTTCAAGCTGAGCGTTTTACCGGCTCGGGCAAGCTTGCGCAGGAGGGTGCCGCTCTCGCGCGAAGTTGCCAACGTCGGCAGCGGGTGTTCGTCCAGGCCGGCGTCCCGCCAGTCGGTGGCGGTGTGATACTCGATACGGCGGCCGGATTTGACGTCGACGACAATTGCCGCCGCCGCCCGGGCCTCCTTCAGAAGCTTCAGCCGGACCGGAAGCGGGACCGGCTGGGTGAACGGCTCGTAGCCCATGGCCATCACTGCTACCGCGCCGGGCAGGTCCGCCCTGACGGTCTCAAGCTCGCGCGGCGTGCCGTAACCCGCGTCGATGATAACCGATTGGACCTCACACGACGGGCAGCGGTTGAAAGGCAGAAGGTCGATGGGTTGATTATCCTCCACGACGCGAGCCTCCGCCTTTTTCCAGGACCACGTGTCGAGCTCATATTCATCCGTCGCAACCTGATCGAGGCCCGCGGCGCGCAACTGGTCGTGGATGTAGCGGATGACCTCCCACTCGGCCTCAGAGGAGGACCACCGCGGCCCAATCCGGTCGCAAAGCTCCGCCAGATGCTCGTTTATGCGCGAGCCTGCCCAGGCTTCGCCGATCAGCCAGCGGTCAATTGCATGCCAATCTAGTTCCATTGCGCCCCCGTTGTGTCAGACGAGATGATACTGGGCCTGGACGATTTCAAATATACCGTCGAGCTCCTTTCTATCGTAAATGCGCTTGAACGCATCGACAACGGCAGGACCGAATTGGGCTCCACGCTCTGCATAAATGCGCCGCGCCGCTTCTTCCGCGGGCAGGCCTTTTCGATACGGCCGCGTTGATGTCATGGCGTCATACGCATCGGCGACGGCGGTTATCCGCGCTCCGAGAGGTATTTCAACGCCTGCAAGCCTGTCAGGATAACCGCGGCCGTCGTACCGTTCATGATGGTGGCGGATTATGTGCAGATAGTCTTTGAGAAAGCTGACGGGTCGTACTATTTCCGCGCCCTTTATGGGATGCTGTTTGATGATATCGTATTCCTGCGTGGTCAGGGATTTTGGGCTTTTTACGATTGCTTCCGATATGCCGATCTTGCCGACGTCGTGAAGCAGGCACGCAAGGCGCATGTATTCGAGCTCTTTCTCCGGAATGCCGAGCTCCCTGCCGATAAGCACCGATAATTCCGCCACGCGCTCCGAATGGCCCCTGGTATAGGCGTCCTTTTCTTCGATGGCGCGCACCAGCGCTTTGACCGTATTGAGATAGCTCGATTCGATCTCTTCTCTGAGGCGGGCCTTATGGAGCGTCTCGGCGATTGTATTAGCGAAAATAGTGAGATCGTCGAGATCTTTCGGATCTATTTTTGTATGGCTCAAATACCTGTCGGCGCCGAGTATGCCGATGATCCCTTCGCTTGCCATAAGCGGACAGATGACGAAAGACGAAACGTCAAAATTCGCCAATATACGGTTGCTGCGGTTGAGACCGGCTATCCTCGTGTCCCTGATCAAGGTCGGCTTGCCCTCTTTCGCAACCCGGGCGAGTATATTATTTTCTTTGTTGATGGGGATCGTGTAGTCCTCGAGGTGCGCCTTTATCTCCTCGGGGTTCGCGCCCACACCATATTTGAAGACGAGATTGGTGCCGGTTTCGTCGAGCATCATGATGATAGCCCTGTCGAACCTCATGATATCGACGACGAATCTCGCCGTGGTCGAGAGGATTTCATCGGTATTTTCCCTCGACACCAGCATATTCGACGCGGTGTTGATCGCTTTGAGCGTCTCAAGCTTGGCCGCAAGCTCTCTGTTCAGCGTGTTTACCTCGTCGTACTTCTTTTTGAGGATGAGCTTGCCCTTTTCGATTTCCTCCAGTGCCCCGAGAAGCTGTTTCTTTGTCGTGCCGAAAAGAGTGAAAAAATGCCTTACAGGGCGCCTGCCTGGTTGAAAGGCGATGTTGTACTGGCAGTAGGGATCACCTTCAAACTGGCAAAACGGTTCCGTGATACTTGCGGGAGGTAATTTCCAAATCGTCGGAATCGCCGCGTATATCCCCCTGTTGAACCGGCAGATATCCGCGGAGAGAACGCGGTTTTCCTTCCAGTGGAGACGTACGACAGCCCGGCGCGGTGAGGCATAGACTGTCTCCACAACTTTTGTCGTGTTGAATTGGGAATTGATGTGGTTGACCCGGTGAAGGAGGCTCTTTGGGCTGCCGAAAGTATACAAAAAAAACCGCTGCAAGGAACCGAAATCACGTTGCGTTATCGATTCAAAGCCGATGTGATAAGGCGCCTCAGGGTCATTCAGGATTCTCTTCGCATTTTTAAATATCTGGACGATGAGATCGCTGGAGACCCAATTATTTTCATCCGTCAGGACCGTCTCCGGATCGGCAATTACCGCGTACTTGAGAGGAAGGTCTTTGAAAAGTTCTTTCGCCTTCTCAGGAGCTTTTCTCAACAGGTAGTCGTACACCACCTTGACGTTGAGGCAACTCACATCGTTTCCGAGATAGAGGGAAGTGTCGGTATTCTGAATATCCGTAAACATCTAGAACCTTTTGGTCAGGTATTCCTCCCGGGATATCTTCTGGATCTCTTCAAGCCCGGCAATTTTTATGTGCTCTTTGGCGAAGGCAAGCACCCTCTCGTATTCGAACTGATACCCAAAGCTTTCAAAATAGTTGCCGAGTAATTTCTTGGGCCTCTTGTGTGAATATCGGCAGCGGATCGGCAAAAGAGGCAGTGATTTTTCCTCACAGAGCTGTTCTATCTCCTGGCTGTTGAGAAAGAGCATGGGCCGGTACACCGAGTATCCTTCCTTCATCGAAAGAAAAGGGTAGAACCGCTGGGAAATCTCCAGCAACCTGTCGTCTGAAAAAGACTCGGTGTAGCTCGTGGATGAGGCGAGATGTTTCGCAACAAACCGGTCAAGGGCGTATCCGGCAAGGTCCCAGAGGCTGTGACCGGAGACGATGACTACCTGTTCCAGCGGTTTCGAAAGGTGGGGAAATATCTCTGGAAGCAGTTTCTTGCGCAGGTCCTGACACGGTCTGCACGGGTTTTCCGTTTCTTCCAGAATCGAGTCTTCCTCTTCGGCTTCTCTGTATTCGATACTGATTCCCAGATTGTTCCAGAAAGGAAGCAGCTTTTCTCGAAACTCGGAAGTGTAGCGGTGTTTCGGAAAGGCGTAGAGAAACCCGCCGATATCAAAACCGTACTCCTCCCTTACCCGGTGCAGCAGATAGAGGCAGGCCGATGAATCTTTCCCGGCGGAAAAGGTAACCGCCACGTACTTTCGGCGGCACTTTTCCAGGTATTCGCGGTTGTATGTCCGCCATTTCTCATATACATGTTCGGTGATCATAACTCAGCCTCTTTAATGCCTCTTCATTGATAGCGAATCCCAATCCATTGCCGCGTATCGTTTTCGCCAGGCCGCCGCGGCCGAAAGCCAGATTCTCACGGGTGACGTTCTCAGAAAGCAGGTATGCATCAAAGGAACCGTCGACGTAAACCGGATCCGGCATGAGCGAGGCGGCCACCCGCCCGGCCGCTGAAAGAACGCCGGTTTCGCCAACATGGCAGCCGAGCTGCGCAGCGATACCGTAGGTGAATGCTCTCTCTGCGATTTCAAGGCTCCTGAGCAGCCCGCCGTTTTTCGACAACCTGATGTTGATCATCGAGTACGTGCGGGACCTTGCGATTCCGTCCAGGTCCGCGGCGGACAGAATGGACTCATCCGCGACAAAGGTAAAACCGGCGCTGCGGGGGTCTTCGAGACAACGGAGTATCTTCTCGCTATCGCGTCCAAAGGGTTCTTCCACCGTCGAGATGCCGAAATCCGCCAGCATCGCAAGATTCTCGAGCGCCTCGTCCACATCCCAAGCGCCGTTCGCGTCCACACGCAAGTCAAAACCGTCCCCCATGACCGATCTGGCGAGGGCCACGAGGCTCCGGTTGTACTCTCTGTCATTTGCGATTTTCAGCCTCAAGTTCTTCATTTCAGCCATACGATACCGGTGGAGCAGCGCTTCCGCCGCTTTGAGCGGAAGCATCGGCACGGTTCCGCCGTATACCAGCGTTTCCCGGGCCGGCCGTTTGCCGAGCACCTCGTAGATATCCGCCTTTTTTGTGGCGCAGAGGAGGTCAAGGAGGGCCGTTTCCACCGCACAGAGGACCGGCAACTCGCTGTCCGGCGGATCGATTTGCGAGCTCCATTCGCGCAGACCCGCCATGGAAAGTCCGGCCGACCGTATCGGCTCGAGCATCCATGCAACGGCGCGGCAGGCGTGTTCCGCCACATCACCGCTTCCCATGCTCCCGGATACGTAGTCTCTTACCACCGCCTCACCGTAACCGTGTACGTCGCCGGCGGAGACTTTCACCAGTAATGAATCGGAAGCGAGCCGTTTCGCCTGTGAGTGGGTGAAGTCGATGTGAAAGGGTATGTGCAAGGCGAACAACTCGGCGCGGTCGACGCGCATGAAATCCTCCAGACCCAAGACTCTATTACCGGGAGCATCATTGTAATGTATATGATCGTAACGGTAAAGTTTTTCTTTTTGATGCAAAAGCCGTATGTTATTGCCGATTGGCGGTGCAAGGAGAGATATATGGGCGGCGACAAAATCATTCTTACCGATGTGGAATGGCTCGAACGGTTGGGCCCCGAGCGGTACGAGATACTCAGGAAAAAGGGCACCGAACGTGCTTTTACCGGCAACTTGAATTTCAACAAGGAGAAAGGCCGTTACCTGTGCGCCGGCTGCGGGCAGGAGTTGTTCACATCGAAGACGAAGTTTGATTCGGGGTCCGGGTGGCCGAGCTTCTTCAAACCGGTGAACGATAGGGTAATCGATGAGCACGGAGACACAAGCTACGGTATGGTTCGCACCGAAGTCGTGTGCAGCAGATGCGGCGGCCATTTAGGGCATGTGTTCAGTGACGGTCCCGAGCCAACGGGGCTCCGGTACTGCATCAATTCGGTGTCTCTGGAGTTTGAAAAAGGCGATGAATGACCGTAGGGAAACAGACGCCTGCGCGGAGAAGGTGAGATGCGGATGGGCGAATGGAGATCCTCTTTACATAAGCTACCACGATAACGAGTGGGGAAAGCCTGTTCACGATGACTGCGTGCATTTTGAGTTCCTTGTCCTGGAATCCGCACAGGCCGGGTTGAGCTGGATTACGATCCTCCGGAAACGTGATGCCTACCGCGCCGCCTACGATCAATTCGATCCCGCGGTGGTGGCTGGGTACGGCGACAAGAAGATAGATTCGTTACTCCTGAACACCGGTATCGTGCGGAACAAGGCGAAGATACACGCTTCGATACGTAACGCCCGGCGTTTTCTGGAAGTGCAGCGCGAGTTCGGGAGCTTTGACGCGTACCTCTGGTCGTGGGTCGACGGCGAGCCGGTGAACGGCGGGTGCACGAGCATCGAGCAGGTTCCCGCGACATCCGAGTTATCGGACAGGATAAGCAAAGACCTGAAAGCCAGGGGCTTCTCTTTCATCGGATCGACGATTATCTATTCGCACCTGCAGGCGGTGGGCGTTGTCAACGATCACATCACAAGCTGTTTCAGGTACGGGGAGCTTACGGGCGTTTGACTTTCCAACCGGCGATGCGTATCTTCGCGGGGCTTGAAAATCACCAAATTAGCACAGTTGTGCGGAGGACACCATGAAATCAAAAATCGGAATTATTGTCTTATTGCTTATCGGATTCGCCGGCATGAACCTGTCGGCCCAGACCGGACTCAACAATCCGGACAATCCGTATACTCTCGAGCTCAGCTACGAACTGGGAGCGGTCAAGGTCCTGAAAAACACGCTCCAGATCGGTGAAGACTCAACGAACTTCAATTTTGTCACCCAGGGCGGGGAAGAGATTCTCTTTGCGTTTCAACGATACAGCGGCAATCTCTCTCTCGGCGACAGGCACAACATTGTGCTGCTCTATCAACCCCTCGAGATCGTTTCTACCGTGACGTTCCGGGACGCTGTCAAAATCGATACAACGACTTTCCCGGCTGGTGACATCCTGCGGATCAAATACGGCTTCCCCTTCTGGCGTTTGAGCTACGTCTACGACTTTGTCGATAACGGAAAACTCGAGCTTGGAGCGGGGCTTTCATTTCAGCTGAGAAACGCATCAATCGTCTTTGAAAGCCTTTCGAGTGGCAAGCTCACCACCAGCCAGAACCTGGGACCTGTGCCGATCTTGAAGGCCCGTGGTTCCTACAGGTTCGACAACGGATTCTTCGCAGGGGCGGAAATCGACGGATTCTACGCTTCTTCTGCATTTTTCAACGGAGCGGATTTTGATTTTGAAGGTTCGATTCTGGACGCTTCGGTGCGCGCGGGTCTGGCGTTGAGAGACGACGTCGACGCCTTCCTGAACATCCGCTTCCTCGGCGGAAGCGCGGAAGGGACCTCTCAATATGAAGATAAGTACTGGACGGATAGCTTGTCGGATTACACCTCGAACTATCTGAGCTCGCTGAGCCTGACCCTTGGATTGACGATCAGGTAAATTTGACGGCGGTCAGTCCGCGTCGGCGGTTCGCGGGCGGGCTGACCGAGAGCCGCCGGAGAGGCTCCCGGCAGAGTAATGAAAGGGCCGGCTGCATGAGGGGTTTATCAGCGGCGCGGCAACGGTGTAATCTATACTGATGAACAGTAACGATAGATTTTTTGCATCGGTCGAAGGAATTGTGGGCAAGGGCGGTATTTTGGTTTCCGAGCAGGAGCTCGAACCGTACGCACACGATGAGTTTGCCACAGACGAGTTTTCACGAATGCCGCTTGCGGTTGTCAAACCTGCCACCGCGCAGCAGGTGGGTGAGGTTGTAGCACTCTGCGCCGAATCGGGAATACCTGTCACCGCCAGAGGAGGCGGGACCGGGCTCTCGGCGGGATGCGTGCCTTCAGAAGGAGGGATCATTCTCTCCCTCGAGAGGTTAAGCGATGTGGTGGAAGTCGATACGAAGAATCAGACGATAACTCTTGAGGCCGGCGCCACCCTGGCAAAGTTGTACGAAGCGACCGGGCAAGCCGGGCTTTTTTTCCCGCCTCATCCGGGGGATGAGGGAGCGACCGTCGGCGGAGCGGCAGCCGCGAACGCCGGCGGCGCACGCGCGGTGAAATACGGGACCGTCAGGCAGTTCGTCAGGGGCCTCGACGTCGTGACTGCGGACGGCCGTCTCGTCAAGCTCGGCGGCAAAGCGATGAAGAGCTCGACGGGGTATCACCTGATGGATCTGATGATCGGTTCCGAAGGGACCCTCGGCATTATTACCGGGGTGACCCTTTCCCTCATGGCTCCTCCGCCGGCGACCATGACACTCGTTGTCCCGTATGAAACGGCGGTGAGCGCGATAGAGTCGGTACCGCCTCTTCTGAACGCGGGGATCGTTCCCATCGCTGTGGAGTTTGTCGAGCAGTACACCCTCAAGTTTTCCGAGGAGTTGGTCAAGAAGAGCTGGCCGGCGAAACAGGGTGACGCCTCGCTTATCATCATCATAGACGGTCAGGATGATGAAGCGCTCCTGGCGCTTGCCGAAAAAATCTCAGGGATTCTCGAACAGCACGGCGCCCTGGATGTCCTTGTCGCTGAAGACCGTGAAAGGCAGGCGGAGATACTTGAGATACGCAGCATGATATACGAGGCTCTCCGCCCGGGGACCGCGGAACTGTTCGATGTCTGCGTGCCAAGATCGGAAATCGCCGGCCATATCGGTTTTGTCAAGGAACTCGAAAAACGGGAGGGCATGCGGCTTCCCACCTACGCCCATGCGGCAGACGGCAACACCCACACCCACGCGTTGCGCCGGTCGGTGAGCGGCGGAGTCTTTGGCGATGAGCTTCCCGGCTGGCAGGAGCATCATCTGACGGCCCGCAGAGAGATCTACGCCGATGCGATACGGCGCGGCGGCTTTATCTCGGGTGAGCACGGCATCGGTTTGGTAAAGCGGCCCTTTATGAGGGAAAATCTCGGCGACGACGTGATTGCAATGATGGCTTCGATAAAAAGAGCGCTGGACCCCAAGGGCATTCTCAACCCCGGTAAGGTGTTGCCCTAGGGGCGGCGCCCGAACGGCGCGCCCTCGCTGCGCCCGCCCCTATCAATCGGTCAAGAGAATCTCGATTGTGATATCACCAAACGCGAAGGTCTGGCAGGCCAGCCGCACTTTCTCCATGTTGCCGAGCGCCTCGAGACGGGCACGCTCACGCTCGGTTATGGGGCTCAAATACCTTTCACCTTCGATTATCCTGAACCGGCAGGTTCCGCACTGGGCTTTCCCGCCGCAAACGTGCTTGACCGCTACGCCTTCCCGCATCAGTGTGTTGAGGATTGAAACCGCCGCGCTCGTCTTTACCACCTTCCCGGTATTGATGATCCGCATGCTCGCCATTATTTCCTCTCCGCCGCCGCAATACCGTTTCTGAAGATCTGAAGGCCGTCGCCATCCTTCCATACCGGATGGTTCTCTTTGGTGGGATACGCCTCCGGATGAGGCATCAGCCCGAATATCCTGCCGGTCGGGTCGGTGATACCGGCAACGTCGCCTTCGGATCCGTTGGGATTGGTCCCGTGATATGTCAGTGCTATCAACTGTTCCTTCTCGAGCCGATCATGGATTTCGGCCGACGCGGTGATAAAGCGGCCTTCACCATGGCGTACTGGAAGATCGAGCGTGCCGATTCCCGCGGTCCACACGCATCGGCACTCCTTATTCGCTTCTACCGTAACCCAGCGATCGGTGAAGACGCCCGATTTGTTGTGAATCAGGGAGGTGCAGGGCGTCCACCTTCCGTCGAGGTTTGGAAGAACACCCATCTTCACGAGCACCTGAAATCCGTTGCAGATACCGATCAAAAGGCCGCCGTCGCGAATATACTCTTCGAGACGGTCCTTCAGGTTGCGTTTGAACAGGTTGGCGAACACCAGACCGGACCCAAGGTGGTCACCAAAGGAAAATCCCCCGGGGAAACCGATGATACCGTAGCCCATGAGTCTTTGCGGAGCGGTTATCAGATCGTTGACATGCACGAGGTCCGGGGAGGCGCCGCAGAGCCTGAAGGCATCCAGAAGCTCGATGTCGGCATTGATACCGTAGCCGGTTATGACGCAGACGGTGACCTTACCCACTTCAGAATCCTCCTGCTTCCCAGGCGTTCCGGATCCCGCGGAGGTCGGTATCGATGAGGACCTTTCCGTTGCGTTTGATGGTCACGGCGCCGGATGTGTTCACCGTGCCTGCCCGTGCAAAGGGCATGGAAGCCATGATCCCTTCAAACTCTGCCGCACGCCCGGCCGCCACGCTTATCACAAAACGCGAAGGCGATTCCGAATAAAGCAGCCGTTCGTCCGCCATGGCCTTATCGGATGCGGGCGCCTCTGCAAGATCGACCTCCACTCCAAGGTTGCCGGCAAGCGCGGATTCCGCAAGAGCCACCGCCAGGCCGCCGTCGGCGATGTCGTGACACGAGGAGAGAAGTTTCATCTGAATCGCCTGGTGAAGGCGCCGGTACAGCTCCCCGGCGGAAGCAGGATCGGCTTTCGGACATCCACCCTGCGCGGCGCCTTTGAGGCGTTCGTAGGAAGAACCGCCAAGCTCGCCGTTGGTCAAACCGGCCACGTAGACCAGGTCTCCCGGACACTTGAAATCGGTGTTGACCGCGCCGCCGACATCGTCGATGACTCCGAGCAGGGAGACCAGCAGCGTTGGCCGCACGGAGACTTTTTTGCCGTTGAGAACGGCCTCATTTTTCATTGAGTCTTTTCCGGAGATGAGCGGGAGCCCGTAGGCCATGCACGCATCGTACAAGCCCCTGCAGGCACGTACGAGCTGGGCCAGTTTGTACCTGCCGTCCGGCGTTGAAGCCGATTCCACCGGGTCCGGCCAGCAGAAGTTGTCCAGGGCGGCGGCGTACTCCGGGTTGCCGCCAAGGGCGATGTGTGCCCTGAAGGCTTCATCCACCGCGCACATGGCCATCTGATAGGTATCGGCGTCGCCGTATCGGGGACAGATACCGTGGGTCACCGTGAGGCCTTTTACCGCATCGGGTCTCATCCTGAGCACGGCGCCGTCGCTCGGCCCCTCCTGCCTTTCGCCGGCAAAGGGCTTTATCACCGACCGTGCCTGCACTTCGTGATCGTACTGCCGTACGAGAGTCTCCTTGGAAGCGATGTTCGGGTCGGCGAGAAGCGCAAACAGATCGTCCGTGAGCGCCGCCGCGGCCGCATCTCCATAATCAGGCAGCGCGGGCTCCGGCCGCACCGGCGGTTTCCATTCCGCGTGAAGTTGCATCCTCGGCAAACCGCTGTGGAGAAAATCGATGGATATCCGCGCACAGGTTTCACCCTTATAGAAAACCTCCACAAAGCCTGAATCGGTAAACTCACCAACCACCGTCGCTTCAACATTCCTCTTCGCGGCGAGATCCATGAAGGCGTCAATGGTTTCCGGCGAAACGGCGAGACTCATACGTTCCTGAGATTCGGAGACAAGTATCTCCCAGGGCGCCAAACCTTCGTACTTCAACGGGCATCTATCGAGATAGATACGGACACCCTTTGAATCCTCGGCCATCTCGCCGAGGGAAGAGGAGAGCCCACCCGCGCCGTTGTCGGTTATCCCTTTGTAGAGACCTTTGTCCCTCGCCTCGATGATCAGGTCGCTCATCTTTTTCTGGGTGATGGGGTCTCCAATCTGGACGGCCGAAGTGGGCGATGATTCGTCAAGGGCGAGGGAGGAGAAGGTCGCGCCGTGGATGCCGTCTTTGCCCACCCTGCCGCCTACCATCACCGCAAGATCGCCGGGATCGATGTGCTTGATCCAGGCGCCCTCGCCGCCTATCTTCGCAGGGAGGATACCGCCGGTGCCGCAGAAGACGAGCGGTTTGCCGGTGTAGCTTTCGTCGAAGAGGAACGCGCCGCCTACGACGGGAATCCCCGACTGGTTGCCGCCGTCGACAATCCCCTGGTGGACCCCCGACAGGACCCGTTTGGGATGGAGAAGACCCGCCGGTATGTCCTTCTCATCCGTGTCGGGGTATCCAAAGCAGAGAACGTTTGTATTGAAAATCGGCCGGGCGCCTTTTCCTGTCCCGATAATGTCGCGGTTTACGCCGACGATTCCTGTGATTGCGCCGCCGTAGGGATCGAGCGCCGAAGGTGAGTTGTGGGTCTCCACCTTGAAACAGACCAGGGTATCCTCGTCGAACTCTATCACCCCGGAGTTGTCGTGAAATACAGACCTGAGGTACCCTCGCTTTTCCCGCAGGTTTTCGGTGACCTTGCGGATATAGGTATTGAACAGAGAATCGATGCTCTCGGTCTTTCCGGCTTCTCTGTACTCCACCAGAGCGTTCAGGATCTTGTGCTTGCAGTGCTCACTCCATGTCTGGGCGATCATTTCGAGCTCAACATCGGTGATGTCGGGAGGAAGACCGGCATTTCTTCGCTCTTCCCGGACTGCAGGTTCGTCAAAATGCTGTTGTACCGCCTTCATCTCCGCGACTGAAAGCGCCAGGAGTCTTTTTTTCGATAGTCCGGCGAGGCCGGTCTCATCGAGTCCGGACAGTTGCACTGTTTCGATGGCCAGCGGGCTGGCGGCTACGGTATGGGGGTAGATGTCCGGGAACCTATCACCGCCTTCCCAGGCGTCCCTTGAGATAATCACCGCACGCTCGATGAGCGGATTGTAAAGCAGAGCGGCGACCCTTTCGACATCCGCCCCGGCGGGAAGCTCGAACAGGTACTGTCTGGCAGTCTCCACCACCGCAGATTCCGCCGCGCCTTTCCCCAGTACCGCTTCCATTGCCGCTTTGGCCGTTATTGCCACCGGATCCGTGACGCCCGGTCTGTAGCCGATCTCAACCGCGTGGGTCCAACGTGTCACGCCGGTCCTTCCGGCAGCGGGTTCCGTACCGCAAGATTGCGCCACAGGATCAGAGAAGATTTCGGCGGCGACGCGCGGCTCGATCAGGTTATCCGGTTCTATCAGGTAGACGTCGGCGATTGCCATATCGGCGACTTCGATGCCAAGAGAGGCCTCAACGGTGCGGCGGATGCGCAGCGCCCTGCCGTCGAGATGGTGATTTCTGTAGCAAATTTCGTAACGCATCGGATAGGCGGATAGTACCAAAAAACCGGCTATCTGGACAGCCCGGCGAGGTGTGCGCGCGTCCGCCGGCACGCGACCTCGGCGGCAGTTACGTGCGCGGCCGGTCGCCGGCGACCGCCGCAAGCGGGTTAATCCGCGGAGCGAAACTTGTCGACACTAGAAGAGGAGCGATTTGCATATTCAGCTTTCAGAGGACAAGGTATGGATAAGATAAGCTGTTTTACCCACGGTACGGTGGTCTGTGATCTCGAGAGCACCGACAAGTTTCTCGCGATTCACGAGCTTATCAACGAAGCCCCCGTATTCAGAGATGTCGACGGGATTGAACACCTCGAACGGGCGGTAGTCCAGCGGGAGAAAATACAGAGCACCGGGCTTGGGCACGGTGTGGCTGTCGCGCACGGGAAGTCGCCTGCCGTGGGCGACATCGTCATGGCGCTGGGGATTTCGAGAAAGGGGATCGATTTCGACGCCATCGACGGCGCGCCGGTTCATTTTCTTTTTCTTGTGGCTAATCCGCCGGGTATGCAGCTTGAGTATCTACTTGCCCTTTCGGTGCTTGTACGTGTAATCCGGGATGAGAATTTCCGGGAAGAGCTATTAAACTGCTACGATTCCGCCGAAATAGAGAGGCGGCTTTTCCGTGCTTTCCGGGCTTCCATGGTGCGCAGGGGATTCCCGGTCAACTGAGGTCGTCCGGCGCTTATCAACCCAAACCGGGATAATCCAGCGTCGCGAAATAATCCTTTGCGGTTTCGGCCCTTCTGATCAGCTTGACGCTGCCGTCGGGTCTCAGCAACAACTCGGCGGACCTGAGTTTCCCGTTGTAGTTGAACCCCATCGCATGCCCGTGGGCGCCGGTATTGTGGATTACCACCAGATCACCCACCTCAATTTCAGGGAGTTTCCTGTCTATGGCAAACTTGTCGTTGTTCTCGCAGAGCGAACCGGTTACGTCGTAGACGTGATCGACCGGCGCATCCTCTTTGCCGAGCACCGTGATGTGATGGTGGGCGCCGTACATCGCGGGGCGCATGAGGTTCGCCATGCTCGCGTCCAAACCGACGAAAGTTTTGTATGTTTCTTTCTTGTGGCGGACCCGGGCAACGAGGTAGCCATACGGGCCGGTGATCACGCGCCCGCACTCCATAATCACCCTGACCGGATGGAGGCCTGACGGTCTTATCTTTGTTTCGTAGAGTTTTTCGATTCCTTGTGATACGTAGGGAATATCCACCGGCCTGTCTTCCGGTTTGTAAGGAATACCCACTCCGCCGCCGAGATTGATAAGCTCGATGTGCACGCCGGCCTTTTTGGCGGCTTCCGACGCAAGGTCGAAAAGAATCGCGGCGGTTTCGACGAAGTAATCACTGTTCAGCTCATTTGAAGCCACCATGGTGTGGAGTCCGAAGCGCCGCACCCCCCTTGCCTTGAGGATACTGTATGCATCGATGACCTGCTCTCTCGTGAAGCCGTACTTCGCCTCTTCCGGCACCCCGATGATCGCGTTCCCGCCTTTCAGTCGTCCGGGGTTGTACCGCACCGAGAGCATCTCCGGCAGACCCGCGTGCTTTTCGAGATAATCGATATGGCTGATATCGTCCAGGTTGATGATCGCTCCCAGCTCGCGGGCCTTCACAAACTCCTCGGCGGGTGTGTCGTTGGAGCTGAACATGATCTCTTCACCGGTGATCCCCGCGGCTTCCGAGAGCAGGAGCTCCGGCAGTGAAGAGCAGTCGGTTCCCATCCCTTCTTCTGCCAGTATCTCGAGGATATACGGATTGGGAAGCGCCTTCACGGCAAAATGGTTCCTGAAGCCCCCGGGCACCCAGGAAAACGCCGCCGAGAAGGCGCGGGCATTTTTCCTGATCGCCGCTTCGTCGTAGATGTGAAAAGGGGTCGGATATTTTTCAACGATTTTTTCGACTGTTTCTTTCGTAAACGGCAACTTGAGGTTCTGCATACAGCTGTAGAAGCTAACCGCCGGCAGGCCTTTGGTCAAGTGCGCCGGCGCATCGGCCCGGCACGGCCATTACTCAATTGACAATTCCCCGGCTATACACTTTACTTTGTTACAAAATCATTGCAAGTGAGGAGTTGCTACATGAAAAGAGGTTTGCTTATCCTGATCATCGCAGTCTTGGCGCTGTCGGTGCTTTTCGTCGGATGCAAGAAAAAAGAGGAGGCGGTCATCACCGTCGCCACCGACGCCACCTGGCCGCCGATGGAGTATGTCGACGCGAATAAGGAAATCGTCGGATTTGATATCGATCTTCTGAATCTTGCGGCCAAAGAGGGCGGATTCACCGTAGAGTTCCGGAACACAGCGTGGGACGGCATTTTTGCCGGGCTTGCCAACGGCAACTACGACGCGGTCATCTCTTCGGTCACCATTACCGAAGAGCGCAAGGAGACCATGGATTTTTCGGTGCCGTATATCAACGCCGGCCAGGTGCTTATCGTTCCAAGCTCCACATCCGGTGTCACGACCCTGAACGACTTGAAGGGTAAATCAGTCGGCGCCCAGATCGGCACAACCGGTTCATTCGAAATTGAGAAAGTCGACGGTGTTACGTTGAAGACCTATGACGAGCTCGGCCTTGCAATCGAAGACCTGGTAAACGGAAGGATTGCCGGCGTGGTCGCCGATACACCGATAGCGGCGGACTTTGCATTGCAGAACGAATCCTACAAGGGCAAACTGAAGATCGTCGGCGAACCGTTTACGGACGAATACTACGGCGTTGCAGTCAAGAAGGGCAACAAGGAAGTACTCGATAAGATCAACGCCGGTTTAAAAAAGGTTCTTGATGCCGGTAAGGACGAAGAGCTCAAGGACAAGTGGCTGAGGTAAAACAAACACGGATAGAAATATCTGACGGGGCGCTCATCCCGGACAGGAATGAGAAGTCGGTCTTTTCGGCCTGGCGGATCTCCTTCTTCGGGGCGATCGCCCTGCTCGTCATTCTCCCGATTGTCAAGCCCGATCCGTTCTGGGACATCCTCAAGTTCATACCCGATGGGATCCTCCGTACCTTTCAGGTAACCGTCTCTTCCATCGTCATTGCGCTTTTTATCGGTCTTGTCGCCGGGCTCGGGCGGATTTCACGTATTACCATCGTCAACCGCATCGCTACCGTGTACGTCGAGGTCATCCGCGGGATACCGCTGCTCGTCCAGCTTTTCTACATCTATTACGCCCTTGGCCAGTTTTTTACCCTTCCTCCCATGGTGGCGGCGATTATCGCCATGTCCGTCTGCTACGGCGCCTATATGGGCGAGATTTTCAGGGCCGGCATTCAGTCGATACCAAAGGGGCAGATGGAGGCGGCTCTGGCGCTTGGCATGACACGGGCTCAGGCGTTACGAAAGGTTATCCTGCCCCAGACCTTCAGGGTCATCCTCCCGCCCATCGGCAACGAGTTTATTGCTCTGCTAAAGGATTCATCGCTGGTATCGATCCTTGCGGTTTCCGACCTGTTAAGGCGTGGACGGGAGTTCGCATCGGTGTCATTCCAGTATTTTGAGACGTATACGGTGGTTGCCATTGTATATCTGGTCTTTACGCTTTTTTTCTCAAAGCTGGTAGCGGCCATGGAGAAAAGGTTGGAACGCGGTGGCTGAAAGCGCAAACAAACGTGTAAGGATTATAGACGTCAGCAAATACTTCGGCGACGTGCAGGCGGTTCGAAATGCAAACGTGGAGGTGGCCGAAGGCGAGGTCGTGCTCATCATCGGCCCTTCAGGGAGCGGCAAAAGCACTCTTCTCCGCTGCGTCAACCGGCTTGAGACGTTGAGCGCCGGCGATATCTGGATTGACGATATCCATGCGAGCCATTCAAAGTCGGACATCAGACGCATCAGGGAGGAGGTGGGGATGGTGTTTCAGAGCTTCAATCTCTTCTCCCATCTTACCGCCCTTGGGAATATCACCCTTGCGCCAAGGACCGTGAAAAAACTCTCCCGTGAACAGGCGGAAGCGGATGCTCGAAGGCTGCTCAAGCGTGTGGGTCTCTCCGACAAGGAGGCTTCCTATCCGGGCCAGTTGTCCGGCGGCCAGCAACAGCGGGTTGCCATCGCACGCGCGCTGGCGATGAACCCGAAAGTCATGCTGTTCGACGAACCTACCTCCGCTCTTGATCCTGAGATGATCAAGGAGGTTCTGGATGTCATGCTCGACCTGGCACGGGAGGGCATGACGATGCTGGTGGTCTCCCACGAAATGGGGTTTGCCAAGGCGGCGGCAGACAAGGTGATTTTCATGGACCAGGGCGAAGTGCTGGAAATCGGGACGCCGGCCGAAATTTTTGAAAATCCGCGGGAGGAGCGGACAAAGCGGTTCCTCGAGCATATCCTCTGACCTATGGCGGCCGATCTGGAACGTATCACTATCCGTCCACCTGACGACATGCATGTCCATTTGCGCCAGGGGCGGCCGATGAGACGATACGCAAGGCGGATATCCGGGTCCTTTGCCCGCGGTGTCGTCATGCCCAACCTCATCCCGCCTGTGTCAACTGAGGCCGGCCTCATCGATTATCGGAATAAGATACGCAAGGCCGCGCCGGGCTTCGAGCCGCTCGTGACTTTCAAGTTATCGCCGGGAATCGCGCCGGGCCAGGTGGCGGCGTTAAAAAATTCGGGCGCGGTTGCGGGGAAGTATTATCCTGAAGGAGTGACCACCAATTCAGAAGACGGGATCAGAAGTGCCGATGAGGTCTACCCGATACTGGAAGCGATGGAGGGCCACGGAATCGTACTTTGCATTCACGGTGAAGACCCTTCGGCTCCGGTACTCGAGCGGGAAGGTGTTTTTCTCTCACAATTGGAAGAATTGGTGCGGCGGTTTCCCCGTTTGAACATCGTATTGGAGCATGTCTCGACAAGGGAGGCCGTGAAACTGGTAGACAGCCTGCCGTCGACGGTCGCGGCGACGGTAACGGTCCATCATCTGCTCTTTACCCTTGAAGACATGATGGCGTCGGGTTTTTACCCGGCGCTCTACTGCAAGCCCGTTGTCAAGGGCGCGCCCGACCGGGAGGCGATACAACGTACGGTGCTCGAGGGCAATCCCAAATTTTTCTTCGGCTCGGACAGCGCGCCGCACCCGGTATCGGCAAAACGGAACCCGCCGGTTGCGGCGGGAGTGTACTCGAGCCCGGTGGCGATGCCGCTTATCATCGACTTCTTTGATTCTCACGGTGCTCTTGATAAGCTCGAAGATTTCGTGTCGCGCTTTGGCGCCGAGTTCTACAGCTTGCCGTTGAACGAGGGTGAGTCGGTCTGGTTCAAGGAATCCTGGACAGTTCCCGGGGTCGTTGACGGCGCTGTGCCGCTTTGCGCCGGTGAAACGCTTTTGTGGAAAAAAAGCCGCCGGTTTTAGTATGTCCGGCGGCTAAACACAAGGAGGAAGTAAGAAACTCAAACCCTTCAGTGTTAAGTCTATATCACTCGTTTTGAAAAAACAGGTTTCAGAAAAAAATAGATCGCAGGAGTCCGCCTGGTCTTCCGATCACCTTTATGCATCCACACCGAGTACAATTCTGATCACATATCCGATACCGAAAGAAAGTGCCGAAACCCCCAGGCTGATCGCGGCCATTTCGAGAAAACGGCGTTTGAATGAAAGGTCCTGGGCGACAGACACGTAGTAGTTGAAAATGAAGATAATCAGTATGGCTACCGATATCGTCACCGCAAGGCAGATCAGATAATGCGCGATAAGGAGGTAGGGAAGGATGAGGAGAAAGACGGTCACGATATATGCCAACCCGGTATAGATCGACGATTTGACCGCGTTCTTTTCTCCGCCTTCGGCTTTTGTCGACAGGTATTCCGAGGCGGCCATCGAAAAAGAGGCGGCGATTCCGGTGATGAGCCCGGCAAGCGCAATCAACCGGGTGTTCCTGAGCGCGAAGGAAAGGCCGGCCAGGGCTCCGGTAAGCTCCACCAACGCGTCATTCAGGCCGAGCACCACCGATCCGATATAGGCAAGGCCCTCCTCTTCGATCAGTCCGATGAGCGCCTGTTCGTGTTCCTCTTCGTCCTTCATCAGTTGCTCTACTCCCGGCACGGTGGAAACAAGCCTGCCATACACTCCCTGCGCCCGTTCCTCGCCCCGTTCGAGGAGCTTGATACCGAAAGTGAGGCCGAAGAGCCGGGATATCCAGAAGAAAAAGAATATCTTCCGCCGGAAAGGTCTAACCGACGCGCCGGTGATCTTCTCCCAGAACTCGGCGTGAGATTTTTCATCCGCGGCGATCTGCTGGAGTATGTTTCTGTTGTTTTCGTCCTTGGTTTTCGCCGCCAGCCGCGTGTAAATAAGATATTCGGTCAGCTCTATCCTTTGAGCCAGGACCATGGCCTTTCTTAATGCCCGGGAATCGGTTGCGTTGTTCATTATGTTCCAGAGGTTAATTCGTCCGGCAAATCGAGTCAATGAAGCAGGCAGGCTTGAACGTGGGCCCGCTTTTATGTACATTTTGATTATGAAGAAAAAGATCTATTTCACCATCATCGGAATCGGGGCTGTTCTGGCAATCATCGGTTTCATTCCAGGCGGAATGTCCGGTATATGGGGGGTTCTCATTGCCGGCATTACCGGGGTACTGTACTATTTCAATACGAGGAATGAGGCGAAGGTCGCCGAACGTCTGGAAGGCGAACAAAAGCATTTCAAAC
>JAFGHN010000308.1 GCA_016930115.1 Spirochaetales bacterium
GCGATGTACTCCACAGCCGACTCGTTCTCGAGAATCCAATCAAGGCCCGTGAGCCCCAGATCAAGCACGCCTGACTCCACGTATCGGGACATCTCCTGGGCACGGATCAAGGCGCAGGAGATGTCCGCATCATCGATCGACGGGAAGTAGTTACGGGATGAAACCGTTATCCGCCATCCGGCCTTTTCAAAAAGCTCGATGGTTGCATCCTGAAGGCTGCCTTTGGGCACGCCGAGCTTCAACACGTTACCGCTCATTTCGATTCCCCGTACACTTGCGACGGATCGAATACTCTTACGCCGTCTTCCACAACGCCCCGTCCCCTGATCAGGTTGAAGAAACACGATCGATAACCGGTATGGCAGGCGGCGCCGCCGATCTGGTTTACCTTGATCAAAACGGCGTCCGAATCGCAATCGATACGAATTTCACGTACCTCCTGGATGTTCCCCGAGGTCTCGCCTTTTTTCCAGACTTCCTTGCGTGACCTGGACCAGTAATGAACGATACCGGTTTGCAGCGTGAGTCTCCAGGATTCTTCGTTTATGTAGGCGAGCATCAACACTTCACCCGAATCGGCGTCCTGGGCGATCACCGGCACCAGCCCGCCCTGCTTATCAAAATCAAGTTCTATCATGTACTGCTCCTTGATAGCCCATACGGTCCAACCGCACCAAAGGGAAGATATCCTACTAAATGTACCGTGATCTTGCAACGCCACGCGCCCGGCGCATAGAATACAGAGGATCTATCACCGGGCAACAGAAAGGAGCAAGCATGGCTTTTCCGGGAATGTATCGTGTTCACCGGCATTTTGAAGACGACAGAATAAAGGATCTCGAGTCGACAGTCAGAGAAAGTCTCGCGAAGGCGGGTCTACCGATAAGCAAGGGAGACAGCATCGCCCTGACCGTCGGCAGCCGCGGTATAGCGGATCTCGAGCTGATCGTTCGTTCTGCGGTTGGCGCTTTGCGGGATCTCGGCGCAGAGCCGTTTATCATCCCGGCAATGGGAAGCCACGGCGGCGGCAGCGCGGAGGGACAGGAAGAAGTGCTTGCCTCCTACGGTGTCACCGAACAGCGGGTGGGGGCTCCAGTTGTGAGCTCGATGGATGTGGTCGAAATAGAGGCCCCTCACCTGGAAAACAAGGTGTTTATGGACAGACACGCCTGGGAAGCCGACGGCGTACTGCTCCTCAACAGGGTCAAGCCGCATACGGACTTTCACGGGCGCACGGAGAGTGGACTGGTGAAAATGGCGGTGATCGGCCTTGGGAAACACCGCCTGGCGAGTGAGATCCATTCCTTTGGCATCCACGGTCTGAAGGATCTGATAGAGCCTACCGCGCAGGCTCTCATCGCAACAGGAAAAATCAAAGGTGGCATCGGCGTTGTTGAAAACGCCCACGACAAGATCGCCGTCGTGGAGGTCGTGCCGGCGGACGCAATCATCGATACGGACGCGCGTCTTCTGGAAACAGCCAGACGGAAGATGCCCAGGCTCCCGGTTTCGGATATCGATGTCCTTATTATCGATGTCATGGGCAAGGATATAAGCGGAAGCGGTATGGATACGAACATCATAGGGAGGATCAAGATCGCGGGTGAAACCGAGCCGGATTATCCGAACATTCGCTCTATCGTGGTGACCGATTTGACCGACGCTTCCCACGGCAATGCGGTGGGTGTGGGCCTCGCGGATGTGATAACCCGCAGACTGTTCGAAAAGATTGACGTCGATGCGACAAATGCGAATGTGGTCACTTCATCGTTTCTCGAGCGCGGGAAGATTCCCGTGATAGCGGCCAGCGATGCACAAGCGCTGCAATTTGCCCTCCGGGGGGCCGGATGCGGTAGGGATGTCTCCGCGGCGCGGATCTGCAGGATACGGTCGACCCTCGATCTTGCGAGCATCCTAGTCTCCCCGTCGTTGAAAGCAGCGCTCGAGGGCGTCGAATCAGTTAAGATTCTTCCTCGAGAGTATCCACTCGTGACCGCGGGTGGCTTTTTTGCGCCTTTCCCCGGGGACTGAGCGTGTCGATCGATCCCGTCGCCGCCCGTCTTGGATTCATCCGCGTGGTCCTCTCCCGTCCGCAAGACAGCGGGAATATAGGCGCTGTCTGCAGGGCTATGAAGAACATGGGGCTGACGCGGCTGTATATTGCCGGGTCCCCCGGGTTGGACCGTGACAGGGCGCGTGTACTCGCGCTCCACGCTGCGGACATTCTCGAAGACGCCGTCATGACTGACACTTTTGACGAGGCGATTGAAGGCTGTTCGTTCATCGCCGGTCTGACCCGCAGATGGGGCAGGTACCGCAAATACGTCTATATCGATCCTCCGGAGCTCGCCGTGAGGCTGCAAACCTTCGAGGGCACGGAGGCGGCGGTTGTCTTTGGCAACGAAGCGTCCGGGCTCTCGGATGAGGAGCTTAACCGGTGTCACGTCGCGGTAACCATTCCCTCCTCCAGGGAGTTCCCGTCGCTGAACTTGTCGCACGCGGTGCAGGTGGTAGCGTATGAAGTGTACCGAACCTTCAATGCGGCCGCGGGCAGACGGTTCTACACGCCTCTCTCAGCAGAAAAACTAGACACACTTGTCGAGCATGTGGCGGAAAGCCTCAAATCCATCGGGTTTTTCAGGCTCGTCTCGCCGGAAGAGATGGGGCGATTCTTCAGAGATATTTTCGTCAGGGCCGCTCTGTCGAGACGGGAGTCTGAAAGAATCATGGCGATCTTCAGCAGTATCGCCGGGATGGTGGGTAAGCAAAGTGAAGAAGGCGGCGGTAGATGAGAGTCCCTCTATGCACCGCACATGCCGAACTGGTGGTAAAGCGGTCGCGTTTTCTGAGCAGGGCGGAGCGCTTCGCCGATCCTGAATCGATCAAGGAGACTATCCGCACTATCCGTGAGAAACATCCGGGCTGTAACCACGTGGTGTACGGATACGTAGTCGGACCCGCGGGTTCTCTCTTCGGTATGAGCGATGACCGGGAGCCGAAGGGTACCGCGGGAAGACCGGTGCTTGAGGTGCTGAAAGGTTCCGGGCTTACGAACGTGCTGGTGACAGTTGTACGCTATTTCGGCGGCACAAAACTTGGAACCGGCGGACTTGTACGGGCATACACAGAAGCAGCGCAGAACGTTCTTGCCGCACTCGATACCGAAGAGCTCGTTGAGAAAAGCCGTTTCTCAGTGAGCATACCGTACCCGCTGTACGAAGCTTGCCGCCGTCTCATCGAAAGCGCCGCGGGAACCATCGAGAAGGAAGAATTCGCCACGCAGGTTTTGGTCCACGGGGAGTTGCCGGAATCCCGCAAGGAGGAGCTGGCGACGGGGCTTGCCGACTTGAGCGCCGGCCGGGTGACTCTCAATTTTCCGGATCGACCGTAGCGGGTGCGCCGGCAGCCGGGGAGATCACCGGTTGTCACGGCAGGAACTCGTCAAAGGCCCCACGCACTCTTGTCATTGTCTTCTCTATTTTCTCTGCAAACGCCGCCGGTTCTTCATCTTTTCCTTCGATGCGTCGAGCCAGAGCGTCCAGTGCTTCCTGGTTTGCCGGCACCACGTGGACTTGCCTGTCCTCGAGCAACTGGAGAAAGTGCTCGATCCTTCGCAGATAAAGATAGTCGCCGCGTATCTCATTTCCCCGTTCAGGGGTCAGAATTTTGCGGCTGACGAGTTTTTCCAATCCGTTGAGAGTGTTCCCGGTCAATATCTCCGGCGTTTTGTGAGCGTGTATCATCTGGAGGCCTTGGACCAAGAACTCGATGTCACGGATTCCGCCTTCCCCGGATTTGATGTCAACGCCGCGCGCGATATTCGAACGCCGCGACGCCGCGAGGTTTCGCTGTGTTCGTATTCCCCTGGCGATACGTGAAGGGTCAACCTCCCGCAGCAGATATTCATGCAGCAGCGCACAGGCCTTGCGTCCAAAATCGAGATCGCCAGCCACCGGTCTCAGCTTGATAAGGGCCTGGAGCTCCCAATCCGACGCGACAGTGCGGTAATAATCGAGCACCGATTTCAGCGAATGGGCCAGGAGGCTTGACCGGCCGTATGGGCGCAGACGGAAATCAACGCGGTACACGAAACCGCTTTCGGTATGATCCGCCAGGTGGGAACGAAGAAGCTCCATCAGCCGGGAAAACGTCGTGTCGCCGGTTCCGGCGCTTTCCGGATACCTTTCGGCGTCAAAAAGAGCAAGAAGATCGATGTCCGAGCTATAATTGAGCTCTTCACCGCCAAGTTTCCCGAAAGCGAAAACCGCAAAACCCGAACCGTCGATGGCTGCCGAGTTTCCGGATGCTACGATTTGCCGCCATGAACGAGCGAGCGAGGCCTGAAGGATGGCGTCCGCCAGGCGGGAAATCTCGGTCACCACGTCGGTAAACGGCGCGCCAAGGCAGATGTCCCGCGTGCCAATCCGGAGTATCTCCCTTCGCCTCAGAGCGCGCAGGCTTTTCATCCACGCCGCATTGTCTGTCGCCCCATCTGAGAGCGCGGTAAGCTCTTTTCTGATATCTTCTGTCTTCCTGAGTGTCCGTATGAGCTCAGGCTGCGCGACCCACGAAACGAGCTGCGGTTCGCGAATGACCGTGTCAGCCAGGAATTGGCTCCCGGCGAAGATCTGGAGTAATACCTCAAGTTGCAGCGGCTGGTCGAGAAGCTGTCGGTAGTGATCTTCTTTCGAAGGCAACGAACGGGCAAAGCGCTCCCAGTTGTTCAACGCCATATCCGGATCCGGAGTTTCGCGCAGAAGGTCCCAGGCCAGGACCGCCAAGCCGGCAAACAGCGTTCTCTCGGCACCCGTTCCTTTCAAAAAATCGATATTCTTCAAGGCGCGTTCACAGTTTTTTAGTCCTGCCCCCCCCAGTATCCTGGAAGCGAGCTCTTTCGGCATATTTTCGGAAAACACAAGGTCCGCAACGTTGCCGCCGGGTGGCCCCGGAATCGAATCACGGCCTATATACGCCTCTACAAACGATCGCACCGCGGCAGTCTTCGTTTCAAAGTCAACACGAAGCTCCTGGGCGGGATCAAGCCCGCTTTTGCCGGCGTATCCGGTCCGGCGGGCGAGGTGCGTGTACTCGTCTGACCCCGCGGCCGGAAGAAAGAGATCTTTCGCGGATCCCCGCAGCATGCGGAGCCCGTTTATCAGTTTGCGCAGGAAGTGATAGGCCGAAACGAGTTGCTCCGCTTCATTGCCGCTCATGATTCCCGCGCGCACCAGCTCTTCCAGCGCGACGTGTATCCGGGGAGTCCGCAATCTGTCGTTTTCGCTGCCATAGCGGCACTGGATGATCTGTACCGAATACTCGAGGTCCACCAATCCGCCGGGCGAAAATTTTGCGTTCGGTCTGTTTTCTGCCTTTCCGCCGGCATGCTGTTTGAGTTGCTTCTCCCGTAACTCTCTCAAATCGTGAAGCTCGATGCTATCGCTCCTGTAGACGATCTCATCGCGTATCCTTTCTATCCGTGCTCCGAGCTCCGGGTCGCCTCCTATCGCTCTCATCCTTATGAGCGCGAGCTTTTCGTAGCTGTGGGCCTGTCCCCCCGGCCCGTAGTATTGACAGTAACTTTCCAGGCTGCATGCCACCGGGCCCGCGTTCCCGTGTGGCCTCAACCTCAAGTCGATGTGAAAAATGCCCTCCCGTTTCGTGTCGATCAGATTTACCGCCGTTTTGAATAACCGCTCAAAGTATTCGGCGTTCCCGATTTTTTCCCGCCCATCGGTTGCGCCGTTATCCGCGTAGATGAACAGAAGCTCGACGTCGGAGGCGTATCCAAGGGCGGCGCCTCCAAGCTTCCCGAGTCCCATAATCGCGTATCTTGCCTCCTGACCGGCAAAGGTGAGCGGTTTTCCGTAACGCATGGCGAGCATTTCAGAGGCGATCCCGACGGCGGAGCTGACTACCACTTCTGCAAGTCTGGATAACTTTCTGCTCAGGAAGAGGAAATCCGCGTCAGGCCGTATAATGTGTTCGAGATCTATCAGGTAAATTTCCCTGTCCTTGAAATCGTTCAACGCTTTCCGCTTCTCTTCATGGTCGTTCGCGGATAGGAGTTTTCGCCTCAATTCTTCCGTCAGCTCGCTCTCCTCAAGGCTGAGCCGTTTATTTCTGGAAGCGGGATCGAGCAGCGGGAGAATGTTTTCGTATTGAATCCTGATGAAATCCTCCCAAAGAAAATCGCTTACGCTCAAGAGTCGAGACAAATCCTTCAGGATTTCCGGGTTGGACAGCAGCGGTTCCGCGGTCGTCAACTCTTTTGCGATCTGTTCAAAACGGACAAGAGCGGCGTATGGATCCGGCGCCGAGCCCAGAAAATAGGTGAACTGCTTTGTCAGAAGAACCGACATCTTCACCTTGTTCAGCCCCGCCGGGTCGGTGACGGCTTTCCCGTCGATGTCGGTGATCTCGATCAAGTCTTCGATCCTGTTTCCTGCCGTCTGGATCGAAACAGACTCGATGGAGAAACCATAGAGGGCCAGGGCGTTGCTCACGGCAAAGAGAAAAAAGGGTGTGTCTTCACAGATAATCGTCAGGTTCGTGCTTGCGTTTGTTCCCCGGGCGACCTGCATTTCCACGGGCAGGAGCACTTCCGCCGCCTTGAGGCTGCGCCGGATGAGCGCGCTCGATACCGCCTCATACACCATCTGCCGCGCCTCGATGATGGATCCGGTCTTGGCATCGGGAAGCAACACAAACAACCGCGCGACTTGCGCGGTGAAGTCGTCTTTCCAGGCATTGAAGCTGACATCTTCCCGGATCGTCCCTGTAAATCTATCTATGATGTAGCGTGGTTTCGGCCTGGTATGCACCACTTGCGTGCGTTTGCTGCCGCGGCTGAAAATGGCGACGGCTTCCTCGGATTCACGTGAATAGGTGTATATCGATCCCTGTTCGATATCGAACCCCGATGCGGAGAGTAGCCCGGTAAGCAGAGAGAACAACCCCGGCACATCGCTTGCGTATACCGTACAGCCGATGCGGTTGTCAGGCTGTTCGAAGATCTCGATACGATGGTCCTTCGCACCCTTTAAGCTGAAGAGACGTTCGGCGTCGAGCGCTATTTGAGATACATCCGTGTCTTCGAAATAACGGTCGGAAAGACGTCCGAGAAACTCCTTTACCTGCGAGGAGTCTAACTGCGGTGAATATTTCAGAATTTCTGAGACTGCGGGCTTTAGCGCCATTGGCTACCGCTGGCCTTTGAACTGTTTGGCGTTGATATCATGCTTTGCCGTCCTCAATCCCATGACCCGCTCGGTGATTCCCAGGAAACGCGCCGCTTTCGCCATGTTGCCCTTGGCCGATTTGAGTGCGTCGAGCAGCAGTTCCCGTTCAAGATTGCCAAGGGCCTCGTCAAGAGTGCTGTGAAGCTGCGTGCCGGTGGATTCGGCTGTCTGCAGGGTCGGCGGCAGGTGATGGCCGTGAATGACGTCGTCGCTGCTCAGGAGGGTCGCCCTCTCTATACAATTCTCGAGCTCTCTGACGTTACCTGGCCAATGGTAGTTCATGAGTAGCTCGATTGCAGGCGTCGTAATCCTTTTTATCGACTTGTCGAACTGTTTACCGTATTTCTCCGCAAAATGGTCCGCGAGAAGCGTGATATCGCTCTTTCGCTCCCGTAAGGGCGGGATGTGAATGGGGAACACGTTCAGCCGGTAATACAGGTCCTCTCTGAACTTCGCAGTCTCAACAAGGTGCTCAAGGTTCTGATTGGTCGCCGTTATCACCCGGACATTGGTCCGGATTGTCTCGTTTCCACCCACTCGTTCGAACTCCTTTTCCTGCAGGACACGCAGAAGCTTTACCTGCGTTGTGGGTGACAGGTCACCTATCTCATCGAGAAAGATCGTTCCGCCGTTTGCGCGCTCGAACCGCCCTTTCCGCATCGAAATGGCGCCGGTGAATGCGCCTTTTTCATGGCCGAACAGCTCGCTCTCTATGATCGTCTCCGGAAGCGCCGCGCAGTTGACCTTGATAAACGGGCGTTCCGCGCGGTGGCTGTTGTAATGAAGGGCATGGGCTACAAGTTCCTTTCCCGTTCCACTCTCTCCCCTGATGAGGACAGTCGCATCGCTTTTCGAGACCTGCGCAATGAGATCGAAAACTTCCTGCATTGCGCGGGAGTTGCCGATGATATTCGAGGGGCTGAAACGGTCCTTGAGCTTCGCCTGGAGCCTGTTGTTTTCCTCCAACAGGCGCTGGCGTTCTTCCTGGACCTCCCGGCGCAGTTTCACGGCCTGGGCGATCATCGACACGAGTATGGACAGCAGCCGCACGTCTTCGTCCAGATCCATCTGACTTGAAAACGGCCGGTCGCAGCTCAAGGCCCCGATTGTCTCTTTTCCGAGTCTTATGGGAACGCAGATGAACGACATCTTCCGCTTCTCCGTCGCTTCTCTCGCTCCCGTCCGGTTCAAGAACGTTGGATCTTCGGCGATATTCGGGATCACCATCGGTTTGCCGGTTTGCACCACTTTGCCGGTGATACCCTCTCCCAGCCGGTAACGTCCGCGTTCCCGCTGGCTGTCGGAGAGCCCATACGCGGCCTCGATCGATATTTCGTTCGTTTGTCTGTTGAGCAGCGTGATGGTGCCGCGTTCGAGACCCATCTGATCGGCTATCGCCTTGAGGACAGGGCTGATCACCTGCTGGAGGTCGATGCTACCGTCGAGCAACTGGCTCACCTCGAAGAGGAGGGCAAATTCACCGACTTTTCTTCTGTAATGTATCTTGTCTTCTCTCACTTCCTGCATACTGTCCCTTCAGAATCGTCACATTACCGCCGTTGCACGGTTTACATGCACGCGAAAATATAGTAAAATACTACAGATTTGTAGGTATTTGGGCAAGTTTCGTAGTCACAAGGAAAAATTGTTCCCGCAATGCATCGCAGCAATACAAAAAAAACTGTGCCAAGTAGCTATTGCTATTGACAAAAAGGGCCTTTTTTGCTAATTTTGCAGCTCTGTTTCTTTATCGCCCTTGTAGCTCAGTCGGCAGAGCACCTCCATGGTAAGGAGGGGGTCATCGGTTCAAGTCCGATCGAGGGCTTAACTGATTAGTATAACCTAAGGAGAACGCGTTCAATGGCAAAACAAAAAAAAGGCAATATCGAAATAGTGGGTTTGAAGTGTTCCGAGTGCAACCAGCAGAACTACGTTACCAAGAAGAACCGGCGCAATATCGAAGGGAAACTGGAGTTCAAGAAATACTGCAAGTTTGACAGAAAGCACACTTTGCACGTTGAGACCAAGCTCAAATAGTCAACTAGGCCAGTAGCTCCAATGGCTAGAGCGCCGGTCTCCAAAACCGGATGTTGTAGGTTCGAA
>JAFGHN010000059.1 GCA_016930115.1 Spirochaetales bacterium
AACGGCGCCAAGGTCATCCTGGCCACCAAACTGCGCCACGGAGATGCCAACACCGTCATGGCCGAGGGCGGAATACAGGGAGCCACCCAGGAGATCGATTCCCCGTACTATCACTATCTCGATGTCATAGGGGGCGGGCATTTCACCAATACGCCCGGGCTTGTCGCCGCGCTCACTCACGATGCGCCGATGGTGATCGAGTGGCTGGAGAGTCTAGGGATGATGTTCGATAAGGAGCCTGACGGCCGGATGCGGGTACAACACGGCGGCGGCACCAGCCGCAAGCGGATGCACTCGGCGGGTGATATGACCGGCTCGGAGATTATGCGGGTGTTGAGGGATGAGGCCCGCAACCGATCGGACGACATCACCGTTTTGGAGTTCTCATCGGCGGTCGAGATACTCAAAGACGGCAGAGGACGCGCCGCGGGCGCGTTGTTTTTCAACATGGAAACTGAGGAGTATTTCGTCGTCAAGGCAAAGGCTACCATCATCGCCACGGGAGGCTATGGACGCCTGCACATACAAGGTTTTGCTACTACCAATCACTACGGGGCCACCGCCGACGGTTTGGTGATAGGCTACCGCGCCGGGGTTCCTCTCGCTTTCATGCATTCCACTCAATATCACCCAACCGGCGTGGCGTATCCCGAGCAGAACATCGGCCTGTTGATTACCGAGAAGGTCCGGGGCCTTGGGGCGGGACTGGTCAACATCCACGGCGAATCCTTCGTTTTTGAACGCGAGCCGAGGGATGTCGAGTCCGCCTGTATCATCCGTGAATGCCTGGAACGCAGGAACGGCATCATCACTCCCACAGGAAGGGTGGGAGTGTGGCTCGATTCGCCCATGATAGACCAGTTGCAGGGGCCGGGGACGATCAAGCGGGAGCTGCCGGCAAAGCTCATACAGTTCATGCGTTATGATATCGATATGACCAAACTCCCGCTGCTCGTGTACCCCACCTTGCACTATCAAAACGGCGGTTTGACCATCGGCGATGACAGCGCCACAAACGTCGAAGGCCTGTTCGCCGCCGGTGAAGTATCCGGCGGAATCCACGGCGAAAACCGCCTCATGGGGAACTCGCTGCTCGATATCAACGTCTTCGGCCGGCGGGCGGGAAGGAACGCGGCGGAGTATGTGAAAGGTTTTTCAGGCACTCTCGACGGGCTCAATATGGACCATGTGGCGGAATACCACCGGGAGCTCGAAGATGCCGGCATCGAGACCGATCGCGTCGCGCCGTTGTTGTTGCCCAACTACACCCGCGAAGAGATTATGGAAAAACAGCTTACCACCAGCTACCGCGGAGGCATGCGTTCTTAGGACGCGGGCCGCCGTTATAACACGCTGACGGGGCGAGGAGGCAGGATGAAAATTCATGAGTACCAGGCAAAGGCGCTCCTGCGTGAATACGGGGTGGATGTGCCAAGAGGTTATGCGGTCTTCAGCGCAGACGAGGCAAAAAAAGCCGCTGGCGAACTAGGCGGCGGGACGGTGGTCGTAAAAGCGCAGATTCACGCCGGCGGCCGCGGGAAAGGCGGCGGCGTCAAATTGGCAAAAAACCCTGACGAGGCATATCAAATCGCTCGCGGGATGATCGGTATGCGGCTGGTGACCCATCAGACCGGACCGGGGGGCAGAGAAGTGCGAAGGCTCCTGGTAGAGGAGGGGATGGAAATTCTCAAGGAGTATTACGTCGGCATCGTCATCGACCGGGCGGCCGATTGCCCGGTATTGATGGCAAGCAGCGAAGGCGGGACGGAAATCGAAAAGGTCGCCGCCGAAACGCCTGAGAAGATCATGAAGGAATACATCCATCCCGCTCTGGGGTTGCGTCCGTTCCAGGCGGCGAAGACAGCGTACAAGCTTGGGCTTGATGGCAAGCTGGTGCGGCCGGCGTCCCGGTTATTGTTGAATCTCTACGCCGCCTTTGAGGCCAACGATTGCTCACTTGTCGAAATAAATCCGCTCGTGTCCACGGCGGACGGCCGCATTCTCGCGCTTGACGCAAAAATCAATGTTGATGACAACGCACTATCCAGACATCAGGAGTCGTGGCAAGGGCTGCGAGATCTCCATGAGGAGGAACCGCTGGAGATTGAAGCTTCAAAACATAATCTCAATTATATAAAACTGGACGGGAACGTAGGTTGCATGGTGAACGGCGCCGGGCTCGCTATGGCCACCATGGACATCATCAAGCTTTCAGGCGGACAACCGGCCAATTTTCTCGATGTCGGCGGCGGCGCAAACGCCGAAGGGGTTGCCAACGCCTTCCGTATCATTCTTTCGGATCCCAACGTAAGAGCGGTGCTGATCAATATTTTTGGAGGGATTGTCCGCTGCGACCGGATTGCCAACGGCATCATAGAGGCGACCAAGCTCGTGGATGTGCGGGTACCGCTGGTGGTCCGCCTTGAAGGCACTAATGCTTTGGAAGCTTCAAAGATACTCGAGAAATCAGGTATCGACATGATCATCGGTCACGGATTGGCTGATGCCGCGCAAAAGGCGGTCGCGGCCGCGGGGAGGAACGATGTCAATTCTCGTCGATAAGAACTCGAAGGTCCTGGTTCAAGGAATAACCGGCAGGGAGGGGATGTTCCACACGCAACAGTGCGTTGCGTACGGAACGAAGGTGGTGGCCGGTGTCACCCCCGGGAAGGGCGGGCAGGACATGGACGGAATCCCGATATTCAACACCGTCGAGGATGCGGTGCAAAAAACAGGAGCGGATGTGTCCCTTGTTTTCGTGCCGCCGGCTTTTGCGGCCGACGCAGTCATGGAAGCGGCGGATGCGGGGGTCGCGCTCGTCGTCTGTATAACCGAGGGGATTCCGACCATTGATATGGTGAAGGCAAAAAAGTATCTTGCAGATAAGAAGACAAGGTTGATCGGCCCCAACTGTCCGGGAATCATCACTCCCGGCGAGTGCAAAGTGGGGATCATGCCCGGTTTCATACACTTGAAGGGCAACATCGGATTGATTTCCCGGAGCGGTACGTTGACCTATGAAGCGGTGAAACAGCTGACCGAGTTGGGACTGGGGCAATCGACCTGTGTCGGCATCGGCGGAGATCCGGTTATCGGCAGCAAATTTGTCGATTTGCTGGCTCTTTTCGAGAATGATCCTGGAACGTCCGCGGTGGTGATGATAGGCGAAATCGGCGGGACCGCGGAAGAAGAAGCTGCGGACTATGCCGGAAGATATATGAGCAAACCGGTAATCGGCTTCATAGCAGGACAGACGGCGCCGCCGGGACGCCGGATGGGTCACGCCGGCGCGATCATCTCCGGCGGAAAGGGGACCGCCGCCGAAAAAATGAGCGCGTTGACCGCCGCCGGTATTGAAGTGGTGAAGAGTCCTGCGGATATCGGCAGGGTTGTCCAGAAGGTGTTAACATCTTAAATTGTATCTATGATCGAATACGGAGGTTGGTATGAATAATGTAAAGAAAGCGAAGAAACTCTTGTACGAGTTCAAGGGCGACTCGTATGTGTACGGGGCGAATGTGCTTGGCAAAGTCGGCGAGATCGCTTCATCCAAGGGAAAGAAGGCTGCTCTCATTGCTGATGCGTTTCCGGGAAGCGACGGCTTTCTTGCCACAATCCGGGATTCGCTTAAGAAGGCCGGAGTCGAAATAGTCGCCGAAATAAAAGGCGCCGGACCCAACTGCCCAAGGGAAGACCTGTTCCGCATAACCGATTCCGTCAAGGAGAGCAATCCCGATCTGATCGTGAGTTTCGGCGGGGGAAGCACGATAGACGCGGGCAAAGCGTCGGAGGTCTTGAGGACCCTCGGCGGGGACATAGAAGAGTATTTCGGCACGGGGCTTGTGACCGCGGCGGTGAAGAAAAGCGGGAAACGCTTGAGCCCGCACGTGGCAATTCAGACGGCTGCAAGCTCCGGCGCGCAGCTTACGAAGTATGCGAACATCACCGATGTGCAGACGGGACAGAAAAAGCTCATCGTCGATGATGCAATAGTCCCAAGCAATCCGGTTTTCGATCACAGTGTTACCTACGGCGCGCCGCCGGCGCTCACCGCTGACGGAGCGCTCGACGGGATAGCCCATTGTCTGGAGGTGCTCTACTCCGCGGCCGGCCAGCCGGCTTATGAAAGGACCAAGGAAATAGCCGGTTGTGGAATCGGTCTGGTGGTCGAATACCTCCCCAAGGTGATGGCTGATCCGGGCAATAAGGCCGCAAGGGAAGCCCTCTGTCTGGCAACGGATCTCGGCGGTTATTCGATCATGGTCGGCGGCACAAACGGCGGCCACCTGACCAGCTTTTCCCTTGTGGATATCTTGAGTCACGGCCGTGCCTGCGCCATGATGAATCCCTACTACACGGTGTTTTTCGCCCCTGCGGTTGAAGACGCCCTGCAAATGGTCGGGAAAATATACAAGAAGGCCGGTTTGACTTCCGCGAACATCAACAAGCTCAAGGGAAGAGAACTGGGCATCGCGATTGCCGAGGCGATGTTTGCCCTCGCCCGAAAGATCGGTTTCCCCACCCGCCTCCAGGAAGTCCCGGGATTCACCGATGGCCACATCACCAAGGCGTTGGCCGCGGCAAAGAATCCGCAGCTCGAGATGAAGCTGAAAAATATGCCGGTACCCCTCACGGCGGACATGATTGACGAATACATGGGTCCGATTCTTGAAGCCGCCAGGGACGGGGATCTTTCCCGGATAAAGAACGTAGGCTGACAGGCTGCTGAAGGATTGCGGCCGGGACACCCACTATTAACTCAAGGAGCTTCCATGTTGGATCCGGATAAAGCGCTGGAACAGCTGTACAGTTTCCGGCGTGTCCCAGAGACCGAAACATGTTCCGTCAAGGCGGCGCTCAATCGCGTACTGGCAGAAGAGATACGCTCACCCTTCGAGATACCGCCGTTTGACAAGGCCGCGATGGACGGATACGCGGTATCGCTTTCCGACGAGCAGCCAAGCTACAGAATTCTCGAGACCATCGCCGCCGGTGAAACACCCCGCCTGAAAGTCGGGCCCGGAGAATGCAGCAAAATCATGACGGGAGCCATGATGCCGGCGGGCACGGACAAAGTCGTTCGCGTAGAGTACACCGAGGAGCGCGACGGTGTCATGCACGTGACAGAACCTGAACCCTACAGCAACGTGATAGCCCGCGGGGAGAACCTGAAAAAGGGGGAAACCGTGCTGACTCCCAGGGTGCTCCGTCCCCAGGATATCGGCGTGCTCTGCTCATTGGGATACGCCGATGTCGAGGTGTCAAAAACCCTTCTTATCGGAGTCATCGCTACGGGAAGTGAGCTCAAAGACCCGGGGGAGAAGCTCGAAGCCGGGCAAATCTACAACTCAAACGGGTTGCAGCTCTGCGCACAGATCGAGGCGATGGGCTGCAGGTCCGAATATTTCGGGATCGTTCCCGATAGCCCGGACCGTCTGGGGGATGCCGTGGAACGCGGTTTGGCTGCCTGTGACGTATTGCTGCTTTCGGGCGGAGTATCGATGGGGAGTTTCGATTTCGTTCCGTCGATGCTTGCGGAGAAAGGCGTGAACATCCACTTCCACAAGCTGGCGATCAAACCGGGCAAACCGACTCTCTTCGGTGAAAAGCAGGACCGCTACGTATTCGGGCTGCCGGGTAACCCGGTCTCCACATTTATTATATTTGAGGTGATGGTGAAACCGCTGCTTTACGGTCTGATGGGGCTGAAATGGGCCCCGCCGGAAGTAATCGGCCGGCTGACCGTGGATTTCAGACGAAGGGATACCGAGCGGACTGAGTACGTACCGGTGGTCCTCACGGGTGACAATATCCGTCTTATTTCTTACCACGGCTCTTCCCACCTGAACGCTTTGAGCGAGGCGAACGGTTTGATCCGGGTCGACCGGGGCGTTGCGGAAGTGAAAAAGGGGACACGTTTCAATGTTAGACTTGTATAATCGCGAGATTACCTACCTTCGTATTTCGGTTACCGATAAATGTAATTTGCGCTGCATCTATTGTATGCCCGAAGAAGGCATTGATCTGCGCCACCACGCGGATTTCTTGAGCTTTGAACAGATCACTCAGGTGGTGAAAGTGGGCGCGCGCCTCGGGCTGACAAAGATACGGTTGACCGGCGGCGAGCCTCTTGTGAAAAAAGGCATCACCGATCTTGTCCGGATGATCGCGGGAGTCGACGGCGTAAGACATATCGCCATGACAACCAACGGCGTCTTGCTTCAGGCGATGGCGGCGGAGCTCAAGGCGGCGGGACTCGCCAGCGTCAACATCTCCCTTGATACTCTCGATCCGGAACGCTACAGGGAGATCACCCGGGTGGGTTCGATCGAAAAAGTGCTCGAAGGTATCGAAACAGCCAGGACGCAGGGTTTTTCGATCAAACTCAACATGGTGGTACTTGATGATACAGTGATCGATGAGATCGAAAGTATGCGGCGTTTCTGCCTGGAGAAAAAGATCAGGCTGCAGCTGATCAACCATTTCTCCCTCAATGAGGAAAAATACAACAATTACACCTTTGACAGACCGCCAAAGTGCGAGAACTGCAACCGGATCCGTTTGCTCGCCGACGGGCAGTTGAAGCCTTGCCTTCATTCCGATCTGGAGATCCCGCTTGATTTGGACGACATCGAGGGCAGCCTCAGGCGGACCATATTGAGCAAGCCGGAACGCGGATCGGTGTGCGAAAACCGGCTCATGTACGAGATCGGAGGATAGAAATGGATCAGCACGGAGAGCCCGCCTTCACCCATCTTGACGGCGAAGGCCGGGCCCGGATGGTAGATATTTCCGGCAAAAAACTGGTCAAACGGAGCGCCGCGGCGGCGGGAAAAATCCAGTTGCTGCCTGAGACGCTGGAGGCGATAAAACGGAACCTTGTCGAGAAGGGCGATGTCTTGTCGGTGGCCCGCATAGCCGGGATTGCGGCCGCAAAAAGGACATCCGATCTTATACCACTGTGCCACAATATCGCCATAGATCAGGTGCGCGTGGATTTTTCCATCCTCGCGGACGGCATCGAAATTACCAGCCATGCGTTGTGTACCGACAAAACCGGCATAGAGATGGAAGCTCTCACCGCTGTATCGGTGGCGGCTTTGACGATCTACGACATGTGCAAGGCCATCGATAAGAACATGTGTATCAGCGCGATCCGTCTGACCGAAAAAACGAAACAAGAGGTATGACGAGGTGGCCCGCAGAAGTTTTGAGATACTGTCGATCAACATCTCGGGGCGGACCGGCGTTCAGAAGAACCCGGTTGAACAAGCCCAATTACAGGTGGATCACGGGATTGCCGGAGACGCCCACGCCGGCCCCTGGCACAGGCAGGTCTCGCTTCTCGCAGACGAGGATATCGAGACCATGCGGGGAAAAGGCATAGATCTCAACCATGGTGATTTCGCCGAAAACATTACCACGCGGGGAATCGCGCTTGCGGAACTACCGGTAGGGACCAGGCTGTGCCTCGGTGACTGCGAGCTCGAAGTGACCCAGATCGGCAAGGAATGCCATCATGGCTGCGCCATTTTCCAGGCCGTCGGGGACTGCGTCATGCCCAGGAAAGGAATTTTCGCCAGAGTTCTTAAGGGAGGAACCATCAGCCGTGACAGTCGCTGTTATTACGATTTCTGACCGGGCGTCGCGGGGCGAGTATGAGGACCTGTCCGGGCCCGAGATAGAGGCGGTACTCCACCAGTATATGCCGGAGGCGGTGGTCCATCGGCATATCGTACCCGATGAACCCGCGGAGATAACCGCGGCATTCGGACGTTCCGCAGAAGCAGACTTCATTTTGACCACCGGAGGCACCGGAATCGGGCCGCGAGACGTGACGCCGGAGGTGACCGTGGCTTACTGTGACCGGCTTCTTCCCGGGATTGCCGAAACACTGCGCGCCGAGTCTCTCAAGGAGACGCCCCAGGCCATGCTTTCGCGGGGAACCGCCGGTGTGAAGAAGGAAACGATAATAGTCAATTTCCCCGGGTCCGTTAAGGCCGTACGGCTCTGTACAACCGTGCTTGTTCCTGTCATGGAGCATGCTGTGCAGATGCTTCGGGGCGCAGGGCACTAAGGGGAGGTCAGGAGCGCTTGATATGAGCAAGAAAGGAGGAACACCTATGTCTGACATAGCCACCCGTACTCTGGGACGGACCGGCGAGAAGGTTTCGATGATAGGATTGGGCGGCGCCAATATCGGCAGGCAGGACAGCGAACAGGAGAGCATCAGCATCATCCGGACGGCGATAGACGGCGGCATTACCTTTATGGACAACAGCTGGGATTACAACGAGGGGCAAAGCGAGATCAGGATGGGCAAGGCGCTCCGCGACGGATACCGGGACAAGGTCTTCCTGATGACGAAAATCGACGGGCAGAGCTGGAAAGCGGCTACGGAGCAGCTTGAGGAGTCGCTGAGACGGCTGCAAACGGACACCATCGATCTGCTGCAATTCCACGAGATAATCCGCATGTCCGATCCTGACCATATCCTTGCGCCGGGGGCGGGGCTTGATGCCGTTCTCGCGGCCCAGAAGGCGGGGAAGGTCCGCTATATCGGTTTTACCGGCCACAAGAGCCCGGAAATCCATCTGAACATGTTCACCAAGGCGCACGAGAGAGGTTTCATATTCGATACCGTTCAGATGCCCCTTGGAGTTTTGGATCATCATTACAAGAGCTTTGAAAAGCAGGTGCTGCCGGTGTTGGTGGAAAACAACGTGGGCGTGCTCGCGATGAAGACTCTGGCTGCGGGATACCTCCCCACCAGCGGGATCGCTACCAAGGAGGAATGCCTCCACTACGCTCTGAGCCTTCCGGTGAGTGTCGTGATAACGGGGTTCAGCTCCCTTGCAGAGCTCGGGGAAACACTCCGTGCTGCGAGGAACTTCACACCCATGACCGGGGAACTACGCGCAGCGTTGCTCGCAAGAACCGCCGCTGCGGCCGGCGGGGATCAGAACCAGTTGTGGAAATCGACGTCTGATATGAAATTCGATGCAACCCTGAAAAACCCCGGGTTGCTCGGCCGGGACGCATAAGGTGCCGGGCGAATCGATCTGTACAACCACAATGTTATAAGGTATTATCATGACAATTGACCTAGGAGGAAGACGATGACAGAAGAAATTTTGGCTTCAGCAATACAGAAAGAAGCTCAATCAAGGGACTTCTATACCCGGGTTTCCGAGAAAATCGTTGCAAAAAAAGCGAAGAAGATTTTTGACAAAATGGCGGGTGATGAGGCCGGACACGTGGCGATTCTTTCAAGACAGTTCAACAAGCTGTTCAACAAAGAATACACGGTTGTCCAGGAAGCGCTTTCTGAAAAACTCAAGATCGCCGAAGCACAGGTCTATGATATTCAGACCGCCCTCCAGATAGTCAGTCTTGCGATTGGATTGGAGGAAGAATCAATTCAGTTCTACATCCGTCAGTTCGAGAAAACCGAAGATCCTGAAGAGAAAAAAATGATTAAGAAGCTCGTGCACTTTGAAATGGGCCATAAGAAAAGGCTGCAAAACCAGCACGACCGGTTGAATAAAGGGATATCCTGGACAGGCCGGTAGGCAGGCAG
>JAFGHN010000309.1 GCA_016930115.1 Spirochaetales bacterium
GGCAACATGCGTGAAGCCTGGTCAACGGTTATCGATCTGAGACCCAGGCTCGGACAGATCGAGACAAACCCGCAGTTCGCGCAGGTTGTGCCTCCAACGGAAATGGTAGTGTTGGTGACCCTCGAAACAAAAGTCGGGGAAGTCGAGGGTATGATGAACTTCTGCATACCCTATATAACAATAGAAGCCATTGTGAGTAAGTTGACCGCTCAGTACATGTATTCCACGGTGCGCCGTGGAACTACTACCGAGAACATGCAAGTGCTGAGAGACCAACTCAACACCGTGAGTATGCCAGTGGTCGCTGAAATCGGCAAGATGCAGATAACAATGCGGGACGTGCTTTCGCTCAGGAAAGGTGATGTAATCAGGCTTCAGGACGTGCGGATCAGCGATCCGATGATTGTCAAGGTCGGGAACATCCCCAAGTTCAAATGCAGACCCGGCGTAGTGGGAAGTAAAGTGGCTGTACAGATCACCGAGCAACTCGAAGAGGTGAGAAGCGAAGAGTTCGAAGAGCTCACGGCTGAAGGAGAAGAGTGAATATGAGTGACGGTTCCCTTTCACAAGATGAAATAGATGCTCTGCTGCAGGGAAGCGGGGGAATTGATCTTGGCGAACCCGAAGAGCCGGCTGCCGCGCAACCTCAACGGAGTGCGGCGGGACCGAATCTCGGTGTTTTCACCGAGTTTTTGCGGGAAGTTTCGGAGTCCCAGGCATCCAACCTTACCAGTCTTGTCGGTTCGAATGTGCGGTTGGGGGAGCCGGCGATTGAGATCATTTCCAATGGAACTTTCGTAAAATCACTCCCCCTGGAAGTCGTTCAGATTGTCCAGAATTTTGCGGGTGGAGCGGCGGGAAGCCATTCCTACCTGTTCGCCCCGGATATCGCCACCGCAATAGCGGGAATGATGATGGGTCAGGAAGAGGTGGAGCTCAATGAAGCGGCGCTTACCGCACTATCCGAAGCCGGAAACACTCTCGCCGGCGCGACGGCAAGCGCGCTATCGGAAAGGATCGGCGCCGCCGTGTCCGCTGAACCCGGTGAGACAAGGACAAAGGCCGCCGGCGACGTGGAAGTGCCGGACGGACGTTTTGTGAAGGTCACTTATTCCGTGTCTATGGAAGGAAAAGAATCTGCTGAGCTGGTGGAGCTTTTTGATATGGCCATTTTGAACCAATTTGGACAGGCTGCACAGACCCCCGCGGTTGATGAGTCGGCGGACAGTCTTTTCGCCGGCGGCGGTGATCTGGACGATTCACTCTTTGGCGGGACCCTTGCCCAGCCTCACGGAGGTATGTCCGGCGGGCGGGCGAATCCAAATGTCCAGTCCGTACAGTTCCCGGCGTTGAGCGGCGGGGCTGCGGCGACGGACCAGGGAAACATCAGTCTCCTCATGGATGTTTACATGGAAATGACCGTCGAATTGGGGAGAACCCGGCGACTCATCCGGGATATACTCGGCATGGGAGAAGGGACGATTCTTGAATTGGACAAACTTGCCGGCGAACCTGTCGATATCCTCGTCAACCAGAAATTGATTGCAAAAGGTGAAGTGGTGGTAATCGACGAGAATTTCGGGGTTCGCGTGACCGAGATCGTTGATCCGATGGAAAGGGTCTCGGAGATGTGATTTAAAAATGATGATTTGAAGCAGGCGTAACTGCCTGAACATGGGAGGGGAACGTGAAAAGACTCGCAGTAACAATAGGTGTAGCGACGTTTCTATTGCTCAGCGCCACACCGCTGTTTTCACAAGACGCCATAGATGAAACGACGCTGGAAATCGGTATTCCCGACGAGGGAACCGGCGGCGACGAATCGCTGAGTGTGTTTAAGGCCTGGGATTTCATCAAGATGCTGCTGATCCTTGGCGCCGTCATCGCGGTTATCTATGGGCTGTTCCACTTCTTGAAGAAATCCGGCAATCCGAAATTCAACGAGACGCGGCTCATCCGCGTGCTTTCGTCAAAAACGCTGACGGGGGCGCGGGCGCTTCACCTTGTTGAAGTAGGCAACCAGATCTTCCTGGTCGGTACCTCTGAAAATGCAGTGAACCTTGTGTCGGAAATTGCGGACAAGGAGACTCTCGACAGCCTGAAGCTGCAGGCCGCAAATGCGCAGGCCGTGGAGAAGCGGAGTTTCGCGAGCATTCTCGGGCAGACTTTCGGAAGACCTGCTGCATCGAAGCCGAATACCGCGGCGGACCCGATGGCTTTCTTAAGACAGCAGCGGCAAAGGATCCGGAACATGTAGAGGCGTTGCCGTATATGGGGGGGGAATGAAAAAGAAAACTCATGTAGTTATCGCGGTGCTGCTCCTTCTTCTCACTTCCGGTCTGTGCGCCCAGGACCGGCCAACTGTGGCGGACGGGGGAACAGCGGTAGACTCGCTTCAGATACCCTTTGTCGATTTGACCGTGCGCGGGGCTGAGAGCAACCGCGAGGTGGCGCTTTCAATCCAGCTTATTCTGCTTCTCGCCGTACTGACCCTCGCGCCGTCGATCATACTGCTTATGACTTCTTTCCTGAGAATCGCGGTGGTATTCGACTTTGTAAAACGATCACTGTCGCTTCAGCAGGTGCCGCCGACGCAGGTCATGCTCGGTGTCGCGCTGTTTCTTACGCTTTTTATCATGTGGCCGACCGTGTCGGACATTTACGAGAACGCGTTCAAGCCGTTTTCTCAAGGGGAAATAGATACACGCGAAATGTATGACTCGGCCGTCAGCCCCTTGCGGCTGTTTATGTACAAGCAGCTTAACGGTCATCACGAGACCATCGGGCTGTTCATGAGGATGCGCGGGCTTCCGCAACCTCAAAATTTCGCCGAGGTGCCCACGTACGTTCTTATCCCCGCGTACGTGCTCAACGAGCTGACGATAGCGTTCAAGATCGGGATTCTTCTGTATATCCCGTTTATCGTCATAGATATGGTGGTTGCTTCCACCCTCATGTCCATGGGCATGATCATGCTGCCGCCGATTATGATATCGCTGCCGTTTAAACTGATACTGTTCGTGCTCGTAGACGGGTGGGGCCTCATTACGCAGCAGATGATTCTGAGCTTCAAATGAGGAGAAATAGATGGAATTGGGAACCGTAACGGCGATTTTCAGATCCGCGGTACTGCAGATCCTCATACTCTCGGCCCCCGTTCTGCTGATAGGTATGGGGGTGGGCTTAATCGTGTCGGTATTTCAGGCGACAACGTCGATACAGGAGCAGACTCTGACGTTCATACCCAAGATTGCGGCGATACTGCTGTCACTCTTTGTTTTCGGCCCGTGGATGTTTTCTACGCTGGCGCAGTACACCCTGCGCCTGCTGCAGACCATCCCGGATATCGCGAATTGATGATGTAAGTGAGGGGTTATGGGATTCGGCGAGCTCATCGAACACGCGCAGGTTTTTCTCCTTGTGCTGGTTCGTGTCTACGCCATCGTACGGATTTCACCGCTGTTCTCATCGGACGCCACGCCCGGAATCGTGCGGGTGGGCTTAAGCTTTTTCACCGCGGTGGCCGTACTCCCTGGAGTGCTCGCAAAGGGGTATCCCATACCCGACGACGGTCTGAATTACGCGCTGCTTCTTGCAGGCGAGGCGATGGTGGGGATCATTACCGGGTTCACTTTGGTAATCGTGTACGCGAGTTTTCAACTCGCCGGGCAATTCTTCTCGCTGCAGATGGGTTTCGGCGCCTCTCAGGTGTTCGACCCGCTTGCACAGGAAGAGATACCGGTCATGGGGCAGTTCCTGAACCTGGTTGCAATGTTTGCGTTTGTAAGCGTGAACGGCTTTCAGAAGATTTTTCTCTACGGCGTCGAACGGTCAATCGTATCAGTACGAGCGGTGGACTTTGTTATCGGGAGAGACTTCATCCTGCGAACGATGTTTTCCGGGCTTGGGAGGATATTCGAGCAAGCCCTGGTGATCGCTTTTCCCATACTGGGGATCCTCTGCCTGGTTTCGATAACCATGGGGCTGCTGGCAAAGGCGGCTCCGCAGATCAACCTCTTGATGCTCGGATTTCCAATAGCCATCAGCGTCGCATTTATCGTGATCCTGCTCATCGCCCCGCTGTTGGTCGAAACTTTTGCAAAAATTATAGACGGAAGTTTCGAGACGGTTTCCCGCATCTTTGCTGCGGCACGGGGAGGCGGTCAATGAAGTTCTCAGATTCAACCTTCTGGATTGATCTCCAGTGGTTTGCCGCGGAGGACGAAGGGCGGACGGAGGAACCCACAGAGCAGAAGATACGCAAGGCCAGGGAAGAGGGAAAGGTGGCAAAGAGCACGGAGTTCACCTCCGCGCTGGTGCTGCTTTTCCCCATCATCGCCATAGGCGTACTTGGTTCCTATATTCTCGGCAACCTCATCGACATGATGCGATTTTTCTTCAGCCTGTCCGCGGAGATAGATTTGACCCGTGACTCCCGCATCGTGCCGGCCTTCTTCAATTATTTTCTCAAGATAACCATACCGATCTTTGCGGTCGCCTTCGTTTCAGCGATACTGGGAAACGTATTTCAGGTGGGCTTCCTGTTCTCCACGAAGCCCATCACCCCCGATTTCAAAAAAATCGTCCCGCATTTCGGCAGGTTCTTCAAACGTGCGCTGTTTTCCACCGAAGCCGCGTTTAATCTGGGAAAGTCGGTTCTCAAGATTGTTATCATTTCCGGAATAGCATTTCTGAATATCCGGGCGAACTTGGACAAGCTTGCGCTCCTGACGTCCAGCACCTTTCTGGTCAGTTTTCAGACTGTTGCAGGTGTTGCCTTTGCGATACTTGTGGAGGCCGCGGTAGCTCTGCTCATCCTGTCGATTCCCGACTACCTGTTCCAACGCCACCAGCATCGCGAGTCATTGAAGATGACAAAACAGGAGGTGAAGGAAGAGCGCAGGATGTCCGAAGGAGACCCGTTGGTGCGGAGCCGGCTTCGCGAGCGCATGCGGGATCTCCTTACGCGAAACATGATCCGGAATGTTCCGCGGGCGGACGTCGTGGTTACAAACCCGACGCATTATGCAGTTGCCCTCGAATGGAACAGGAGCACCATGGAAGCGCCGGCGGTCATCGCTAAGGGAATGGACAATATCGCTCTCAAAATCCGTGAGGTGGCTGAGGAAAACGACATCCCCTGCATGGAAAACAGACCGCTTGCCCGCGCTCTCTACGAGGAAGTAAACATCGGCGATTCTATTCCTGAGAAATATTACGAAGTTATGGCCCTCATCCTGGCTCAAGTCTACAAGATGAAGGGCCGCACACTGGAGGCCGTATGATAATTCGTTTCACCGGACACACGGCGGCTGCGGGGTGGGTTTATGGCTGATATTCCACGGGTGATCGGCCGGTCGCTCTTCAAACAACGGAGCGACATTTTTGTAGCCGCCGGTGTTGTCGCGGTCGTCATGATGATGATCATACCGCTGCCGACGGTGATACTCGACCTGTTGATGGCGTTCAATCTGGTGTTGAGCCTTCTCATCATTCTTATTGTCCTCTATACGAAGAGGGCCCTCGATTTCTCGGTTTTCCCGACGATGCTTCTGGTGGCAACGGTCTTCGGGCTTGCGCTGAACGTTTCCTCAACACGGCTCATACTCGCCCAGGGTTCCGAGTTCGGCGGACGAATCGTCAGGGCATTCTCGGGGTTTGTCGTCGGCTCATCGGGCCTGCAGGGAATGGTGATCGGTTTCATCATTTTCGTGATCATTATCGCGGTGCAGTTCATCGTCATCACCAAAGGTTCAACGCGGGTGGCCGAAGTCGCCGCCAGGTTCACCCTCGACGCCCTCCCGGGCAAGCAGATGGCGATTGAAGCCGAATACAATTCCGGCGCGATCACCGAGGAGGAGTCCACAAGGCGCAAGAACGATCTGCAGCGCCAGGTCGATTTCTACGGCGCCATGGACGGTGCGTCGAAGTTCGTCTCGGGCAACGTCAAGGTTGGCATCCTCATCACGCTGATAAACATCATCGGCGGTATTGTCGTCGGGATGACCATTCACGGGGAGACCCTGGATGTCGCCTTGAACTCCTACATTTCTCTGGCAATCGGCGACGGGCTTGTGACCCAGTTCCCGACCCTCCTCATTTCGACGGCGACGGGTATCATCGTCACCAGGGCCGTCTCCGACGGGACTTTCGGCAACGACGTTACCGTCCAGTTCTCCCAGCAGGCGCGGGTGTACTGGATCGGCGCGGTATTTCTCCTCGTGCTGGGGGTTCTGCCGGGCTTCCCGTGGTATCTCTTGATCCCGATGGCGGCGCTGACTGGGTTTCTCGCCTACAGGCTTTCAAGGAAACAGATTGCCATTGAGGAGGCGGAAAAGGTTCAGGAGGAGGCAACCAGAAGACAGCCGGCGCAGGCCGAGATGTCACCGGTGGTACCCCTCGATCCGCTTTCTCTCGAGCTCGGTTACGGGCTCATACCCCTCGTGGACAAGGACCAGGGCGCCGAGCTTCTCGACAGAATCACCAGGATACGGCGGGAAAAAGCCCTCGATCTGGGTCTTGTGGTTCCGCGGATCAGGATAATAGACAACATGCGGTTGGAGCCGTCTGAATACTGCCTCAAAATCAAGGGCGTGGAAGTCGGCAGGGGAACCATACGGGTCGGTCACTATCTGGCGATCAACCCCGGCGGCGCCAAAGAGCCGCTTCCCGGGGAAAAAACGATAGACCCGGCGTTCGGGCTTCCGGCGCTCTGGATTACCGAAGACCAGCGCGAGAAGGCGGAGCGGGAAGGGTATACTGTTGTTGACTCTCCTTCGATCATCGCAACTCATCTGACCCATGTCATCGAAAGGCATGCGTCCGAGATCCTTGGAAGGCAGGAAGTACAGTCGATCCTCGACACGCTCAAGGCAGACTACCCGGCGGTTGTCACGGAAGTTTCGGAGGTTCTCGCGGTGGGCGAAATCCAGAAAGTGCTGCAGGGATTGCTGTCCGAACAGACCTCCATCAGAAACATGGTGACTATTCTCGAAACCCTTGCCGACTACGGTTCGGTTTCGAAAGATGTGGGTTTCCTTATCGAGAAGTGCCGCCAGGCCTTGGGAAGGCAAATCTGCCTGCAGTACGCCGACGAAAACAAAACGCTGCGGGTGCTCACGATACAGCCGGAAGTCGAACAGAAACTGATAAATTCGCGGCTCGAGACCGCCGGCGGCGTCATTGCGGCGCTCGAACCGGGCGAGCAGAGACATTGGATAGAAACGCTGTCAAACGCCGTCAAGGAAGTCCAGGACCGCGGCGAATACCCGGTGATTCTCTGCTCGGAGGCGGCGCGCCCGCTTGTCAAGAGCTCCTCGATCCGGGAGATACCGGATCTGGTCGTTCTCTCGGTGCCTGAAATCGCGCAGGACATGAAAATAGAAGCGCTGGGCGAAATCCGAATGGAAGAGGTTAGGTAACATGCAGTACTTCACGGAGACCGCGTACACCCACACAGAAGCATTGAAAAACTTGAAGATGAAATACGGAGACCGCGCAAAAGTACTCACCCACCGGAGCGTAAGGCTCGGCGGATTCATGGGGCTCTTTACGAGAGAAGGGGTGGAATTGACCGGTTACATCTCCCAGGATCTGAGGTCCGGCGGTGTAAAGGATCTGGAAGAGGAAAAGAAGAAGATTCTTTCAACCGTGAAAAGCGATCAAACGATCCAGCTTGTACTCAAGGAAGTACAGGAAATCAAACAGAGAATGGCATCGGAAGTTCCCGTGGATCACGAGCAGCATAAGACCATCGCTCGCATCGAGGATTTGCTCATTCGAAATGATTTTTCGGTTCGTTACACGAGAGAGATACTTTCACGGATCAAACGCGAGTTCTCCCTGGAGGCTCTCGACAATTATGACGAGGTCCAGGACCGGGTAGTCGATTGGATAGGCGAAGGGATCCGTCTCTACAACGAATCTTTCGCCGTAACGCCCAAAATTGTTGTTCTTGTCGGCCCGACGGGCGTGGGGAAAACCACAACCGTTGCCAAACTCGCCGCGATTCACGGGATTTCCGGAAACGGAGTGCGTCCGAAAAGCGTGCGTATGATCACCATTGACAATTACAGAATCGGCGCTCGCCAGCAGATAGAAACATACGGTGACATTATGAACATCCCGGTGGCATGCGTGGAAACGTTTCATGATCTGAAGAAACAGCTCGCCCTCTACCAGGATGTCGACCTCATACTGATCGATACGATAGGAAAGAGCCCGAAGGACTATATGAAGCTTGCAGAAATGCGGGAGCTTCTCGATGCCTGCGGGTCCGGCGTTCAGATGTATCTGACCGTCAGCGCAACCACAAAAACCGCCGACCTCCTCGAGATCCTGCAGCAGTTCGAGCCTTTCAAGTATGAAGCGTTGGTAGTGACAAAGCTTGACGAGACCATGCACATCGGTTCACTCGTGAGCGCGCTGTGGGAACGAAACAGACCAATCGCCTATATCACCGACGGTCAGGTGGTTCCGCAGGACATCTCACGGGCGTGTGTAACCGATTTGCTCATGCATCTCGACGGGTTCAGGGTAAACCAGGAAGCCGTAAGCGCTGCTTTTGACCGGAAATCCGGCGCGGCGACGGCCGGCAGATAGCGGACGGAGGATAGTATGGCGGATCAGGCTGAACAACTGCGGCAGATCATGAGGAATAAAAACGGCAATGAGGCCGAACCGGGAAGCAGGACACGGATTATCACGATATCCAGCGGTAAGGGCGGAGTTGGAAAGACAAACCTGTCAATAAATATTGCACTCGCTTACGCGAGCCTTGGAAAGAAAGTCATCGTCCTTGATGCCGATCTTGGACTTGCCAACGTGAACGTCATTCTCGGTATTATCCCGAAATACAATCTCTATCATCTGATACGAAAGCAGAAAAGCATCCGGGAGATCATCCTCGATACCGGATACGGCATCCAGATTGTAGCGGGGGCATCGGGGTTTTCCAAGATAGCGAATCTGTCCCCGGAGGAACGCGAGAACTTCATTGAAGAACTTTCCGAACTGTCCTCCGCGGATGTTATCATTGTTGACACAAGCGCCGGCGTATCGAGCAACGTACTCGATTTCATCGCTGCGGCGGATGACGCGATTATCGTTACAACGCCGGAGCCGACGGCGATCACCGACGCCTACGGGATTGTAAAAATCATCGCTACCGAGGTGGACTACCTGAATATCGGCTTGAAGCTGGTGGTCAATCGGGTTAAATCGGTGACACAGGGCAAGAAGGTCGCGGAGCGGGTCATCAACATTGCGGGTCAGTTTCTCAATCTGAAGATAGATTATTTGGGCTATGTCTATGAGGATACGACCGTGGGGCAGGCCGTGTTGAAACAGAAGCCTTTCTTTATCGTCGACCCCAAGTGCAAAGCGTCGATATGCGTGAAACACATTGTGAGCAGGCTTGAAAAGGTGGACTACAAGGAGGGAGGAGGTCTCTCGCGTTTCTTGAGAAAACTCGTCGGCAGGATGGATTAGGAACATGCGCGTGAATTCGGTCAACTTGACGGCTCGTATCTTTTACCATACTCTAAACTGAGGAGGGATGTACGTTTTTCGTGTCATCACTCTTGGGAGGGTTGTTTCGTGACTTTTAGGTGGAAAATTCCCGCGGTAGCCGCCGGGGGGGCTTTCCTTTTGTCTTTGATAATCGGCGCGGCCGGACGGGTGACTTTCGGTATGGTGATGTTGCGCGCGTTTATCTGGGCGGTTGTCTTTGCGGCGCTGGCCTTTGGCATAGATTTTCTCCTGAGGAAATACCTTCCCGAATTGCTTGCCGGTGAGGCAGACGAGCCCGCGGGAGATGAGCGCTCGATAGATATTACCCTTGAAGAAGAGAATCCGGTCTCCGCCGCCAAAGCGGACTTCGCCGGCGAGCCCGGTTACCGGGAGGATTCGACGGAGGAGGCCAGTTTCGGGACGGCGACAGCCGATGACGAAACGGCGGTGGGCGAGCTCGAGGAAGCTGACGGGGCCGAAGAGCCGGTGGATTTTGTTGGCGGTGTTGATTTGCACGATGCAGCGGCAGATGGAGGCGAGGAGACGGCTTTCGATGCATCCGGCGATTCACGCCGGGCGGGGACGCCCCGGCAGGCAAACATAGATTTTCTTGGAATCGATGAGGATCCGGCCACGGTCGCCCGGGCGGTGAGGACATTTATGAAGAAAGACCAGGAAGGGTAACGTATGGCTGAAAAGCTTTTCGAAAACCGGACTGAAGAGGAACTGTGGGTACTCTACAAGAAAACCAGAAGCCCTGAACTCAGGGATAAATTCGTCCGTCAGTATGCGCCTCTGGTCAAGTACGTCGCCGGTAAAGTGGCCATCGGTATGCCGCATAACGTGGAGTTTGATGACCTTGTCGGATTCGGGGTTTTCGGCCTCTTTGACGCCATAGAAAAATTCGATCCGGAAAAACACGTAAAGTTCAAAACTTACGCGGTTACCCGGATCCGCGGCGCCATTTTTGACGAGCTGCGGTCGATAGACTGGGTCCCGCGTTCCGTTCGCCAGAAAGCACGCGAGGTGGAAGACGCGGTGCGGCGGCTTGAAACCTCCCTCGGGAGGTCCGCCACCGACCGGGAAATCGCCCGTGAAATGGCAATGAGCACATCCGAGTTTCAGAAACTCATGCTCAAAATCAGCGGCACGAGTATCCTTTCCTTGAACGACGTCTGGTACACCGGCGAAGACAACGACAAGGTCTCCATCGTGGAGAGCATAGAGTCCCCGCAGAGTCTTAACCCGGATACGATTGTCGAGAAGGACGAGATCAAGCGGGTGATCATCGATGCGATCAGCGAGTTGCCCGACAAGGAAAAAAAGGTGCTCGTTCTCTATTATTACGAAGATCTCACGCTGAAGGAGATCGGCAAAGTGCTCGAGGTCACGGAATCCAGGATATCGCAGCTGCATACGAAGGCCATTATGCGATTGCGCGCAAAACTCACGAATTTGAAGAAAGGAATCATGTAAAGGCGGGACAGGCTTATGGTCATACTGCAGGACCTGCGCGAATATATGCGCGACAGAGCCGTCGATGACAGGGCGCGGCGTTCGATCCAGGTCACGGCCGCTTCAATAGAGGAAGCACTTGCGGAAGCCTCCGTGGAGCTGAATCTCCCGGTAAAAAAACTCGAATACGAAGTGCTCGAAAAGGGCAGCCGCGGCATTCTGGGTATGAACAAGAAGGATTATATCCTGGCTGTCTATGAAGCCGACGAAGAGGAAGAGGCGAGCGAACAAAGTGATGATCTTGGCATAAATTTCGACCTTTTGGGTGCAACGGATCAAGAAGACCAGGATACCGATGGCGCGGTGGTGGTCAGACTCACTTCCGATGGCGCATTGCTGCGGGTGACGCCGCCAACGGGCAAAGGGAAAAAGGCGCAGCAACGGATGGCTGTCGAGATGCTCGACAGACGGGGCGTCGAGCACTATGACGATGACCTTGTGGCGCGAGTGGTGAAGCAGGCCGACGGACAATTTGTCCGGGTCGGTGATTTTTCCTATAATCCGGCGAACGACAGTTTCCTGTCCGTGGAAATAACCGATCACGAGATGCGGGCGGCTTTGACCATTCATCGTCCGGGTCCGGGCGGCGTCGATCAGTCGGCTGAATCGATGATTGGGTTTCTCCAAAATAATGGTGTCACTTACGGTATCAAGGAAGACGTGATTCGCGATCTGGAAGCAAAACCGGCATATGATCAGAAAATCATCGTCGCCGAAGGTGAACACCCCAAAGACGGCGCGGATGCGAAAATACTCTACAACTTTGACTTCGACCGTTCGAATATCAAATTGAAGGAAAAGAACGGAAAGGTCGATTTTAAAGAGATGAATCTGATCCAGAACGTTGTCGAGGGGCAGGTCCTTGTCAAGAAAGTCCCCGCGGGAAAAGGTACTCCGGGAACAACCGTGACGGGCAAACTGATGCCGGCCAAGGACGGGCGGGATGTCGGAATCGGGGTCGGCAAGAATGTCGAGCTTGCAGAGGATGAGATGTCCGCCAGGGCCACGATTAACGGGCAGGTCATCCTTGCCGCGGACAAGATCAACGTCGAGCCGATTTA
>JAFGHN010000310.1 GCA_016930115.1 Spirochaetales bacterium
CAAACCGCCTTCCTGCCTCCCGATATGCCGGCCATGAAGTGGCTTTCCACCAGACCTGTTACTATTTTTACATCCGAGTTATAGAAAACCTTGTTGAGGTAGACCTTTGTGTCTCTGGTAGTATGCGCCGCGAGGACCAGGTTCGTGTCGTCCTCGCAGTTATGGTCCACGATCCGGTAGGAATCAACAATGTCCTGCCCGTACATGTAGACCCGCTCGTCGGGAGTGCTGGGGCGGTGCATGCCGTTTCCAATGACAATAACGATGTTTTTTCGCTTCACGCCGGCCCCTTCTATAATCTCAAGAAGCGGGCGGAGGACGCCGCTTTCTCCCTTGTAGGGAACAGGCCTTGTTATATCCGATACTGTAACGCAGACGGTGAGCTCCTCGACCGGCTTGCCCTTTGCTCTTATAATTTCTGGCAGCTTGGGGGAACCGATCGGATTGCTCAGCGCGTCCGATATCTGGTCTCTCGAGCTTGCCCTGCTCGGCATCGGTTTCATCCTCAGTTCCTCACATTGCGGAGGTACCGATATGTCAAGGTATTCCTCACCGAAGGCAACTTTTATCTTTTTCCACCCCTTCATCGGGTTCTGAGCAATAATAGAAGCCAATTCCTCTTTCATGACTGTCCTCCAAAACAGCGATTACAGGTGCGGGATGGACTGATGGGCATATCGAAATACCGCTTGCCGATGCCGGCTGCGGCGCCCATCTGTTTCCGGGCTATATGGGGTTCACGTCTCTGCGATGGCAAATTGCGTACGCTCTCATTTTCTGCTCGATGATTCTTCAAAATAGCGCTCCCTCTCCCTTTAGAAATGTAACCATTCTGCTCCGCCATCAGCAACAAGCACAGGTAAAATCGGTTCGATTTGGGGACGAGCGGTCCCGTTTATCTGCGCGATTCTCGATATTGGGTTTCAGTGTATCGCTACTCCCTGCGCAAATTTCCTTCGGCATCGAAATCGAAGGGAGCGGCTTCGCCGACAATCTCGATATTCGGATGTTTACGTGCGTCTTGCAGCATGGCCTCGGAGATCCAGATTTCATCCACATGTGAAGAGTTCTTGATCCGGAGTATGCGGGGGTTAGCTACCCCGTTGCCTGCGGCGACGTAGGCGGCGGCCTGGATGGCGAGCTTTTCGGTGTTCAGCACCATTGGCATACGCACGCCCAGCACCACCCTGGCCGTTAACGCGTTGGGATAACCGGCGTCAAAATCGGTCTCGTCGAAGACTTTCTTGGTTGTGTAGTGCGCCATGCCGACGCCGAGGGAGTTGCCGTGGGTCGCCTCGGAGAGGCTCAGCACCACGTACTGGTCCACGTGGGGAGGGCCGGAGGCGTATGCCGTACTGTAGCTGCCGGTGATATTGGGATCCATCCCGTCGCCGGAGTGGTTTTTGCCGATTTCATCCAAGATCATGATGTCGATGTCATCGAAGAAGATCCTGGCCATCTTGGCCTTGGCCTCCTCGAGCAGGGCAGGCTCAGTCTCAGGTATTTCCTTCCTGGTCAGGGCGACTATGCGGTTGGTGTCGTCATGGGCGTTTTCGATGACGGCCAGGCCGAAGAGAACCGATGCGTTATTGAGGATGGCCTTGCCGTAGGCCGGCACATTTTCAGCCATCTTGCGGAATCCCTGGCTGTGACACGCCTCAGCCCCCTGATGTTTTGCGACGCCGATGGCCAGCATTTTGAGCATCCCGCTTTCATAGGTCCCGCGAAAGGCGGTGTGGGCCTTGACCCGGCCGACGATTACGATGCCGTCGGCCTCACTGGCGTATTTGTCGATATAGACCGGCCGACCGTCATCGAGCGCGGCGATCTGCACTACGTCCATTGTTGCCTTGATCGGGCAGCCGATATACTCCTCGGTGACGCCGAAGCCTTCGATCATCTCGCGTTGCCCCGCCGCCGATCCACCGCCGTGGCTCCCCATGGCCGGGAAAACGAACGGCTTGGCTCCCAATTCTTTCAATACCGCCACTGTTTCTTTGATGATCAGCGCGATGTTGGCGATGCCCCGGCTGCCGCAGGTGACCGCCACGCTCATGCCCGGCTTCACCATTGAAGCGGTTTTCTTTTGGAGGATCTGTTTCCGAACCTCTCCCGGGATATCGTCAAGTATCTCGTTGTTGAGCTTCTGCCTGACCTTGACCATGTTCGGCAGAGCGGTTGATCCGATCATTCGTTCCACGACGCCGTGGCGGTCCCAGACGCTCTCGCGCATTGCAGCACACATACTTCTACTCCCCTCACAGTGCATTACTGTACAGAACGGTATTATGTGCCGGATTTTGAAGTTTTTCAACGTACGATCGCCGGGCGCGCCGGGGACGGCGTGCTGGGGACGGAGGAAGGTTTGGGACCGCGCCGGGGACGGAGGAATGAGGGCGAAGTGCACAAGGCGTAAGAATCGGTCTGTTTATTTCGAAAACGAGTAATTATTTCTGCGCTTTTCATCCAAATTGGATAGGGGAGGGCAGCCCATAGCCGGCATACAAACAACAAAGTGCAGTAGCCGGCTCTTCGCAAGATCATTTGCCAGAAATTGCGATCCCGCCAATTAGGTATAGATTGGTTATGCGATCACCTTCTGTCGAGACAATCTGTCTTACGAATTCCTGGCCTTGCCGTAACGGTTTGAACTCGATTGGCGACAACTCGATTGCATCGGAGTAATACCGGCAAACCTACGGTATTACGCCCGCCACGTCAAAGTGCGGACAGTTGTCTCCGGAAACAATAGTTGTACTAGTGGCGTCGGCGGTTCCACCACCGAATA
>JAFGHN010000311.1 GCA_016930115.1 Spirochaetales bacterium
GAGATGCTTTCATACTCCGCGCCTTCATGCACCGGAGTCACCCACCTTCCCTTCTTTACCTCAACGATCCTCCCGCACCGGAGTACGCACCCTTTGTAGCATGGGTTGGCCTTTATCAGATTGTTGTTTTCAAAATGACGATAGAGCTCCTCGCCTTTCCCCCACGAGTTTGACCGCCAGTTTTTTGTCGGCGAGTCTCCGAGCTCGTCGCACGCCGGTATGTCCCCGGTGGTGCCGCCGGGCGCCATGCCTTCTTTCCCGGTACGGTCGAGAACCTTCCGGTTGCCCGCCCGCGCCGCTTTCCGGAACTCCTCCTCACGCGCAACAGGTATCGCGCCGTCGCCCTTCACGGCTATTGCCAGCAGGTTTTTCGATCCCATGACGGCCCCGGCGCCGCATCTACCGAAGGAGCGCCCCTCCAGCATGATGTTCGCGAATCTTACCAGATTCTCCCCCGCCGGGCCTATGACCACGTTCTGAAACGCTTCATCACCAAGCCCATCGGCAATGAGCCTGTCTTTTTCGGAGGTTGTCCTGCCTTTCAGGTGCTCCGCCGGTAGTATCGCAACCTCGTCATTTTCAATCACGATATACTTGGGTTCTTTTGCACTGCCTTCAACAACGAGAAAATCGTAACCGGCTTTCCGCAGACTGCCTCCCCACTCTCCGCCGCATTTTGATTCACCCCAAATACCGGTTAAAGGAGATTTGAAACAGACTTCGGCGAATCCCGAACCGGGCGCCAGGGTGCCGGTAAGGGGGCCGGTGGCAAAAATAAGCTTGTTCTGCGGGCCTAAAGGGTCTATGCCCGCCTCCAATTCGTCGTAGAGTAGCCTGGCGGCATAACCGACGCCGCCGAGGTACTGCCGCAAAACTTCGGTATCTATTTCTTCAACACCGATGTTCTCCGTGGTCAAATCAACTCTCAGCAGTTTCCCCGCGTAGCCGTACAGGCGGTCTGTAGACTGCATCGTGCCCTCCTCTCTTGAAAGCAGCGGCCTGCTTCAAAGTTATGTGTACCGGTGGCCGGCTAAATACCCCGCGCCAAATGGTAGTACATTTCGTTCCACCTGATCTCGTTCCTGATTCCCTCGACGGTGGATCCCTCACCGATGCAGAGCAATTCGACCCCCGCCATTGAAGCGTAGTCGACAATATGCTCACGGGTGATGGCCCGGCTGTAACCAGTGTGATGCGCCCCGCCCGCATAAATCCAGGAGGCAGCCGCGGTGGCGAGATCGGGCTTTGGCTTCCACACAACCCGGGCTACCGGGAGCTTGGGGAGCTGTGCGGGCGGGGCGACCGCCTCAACCTCATTCAAAACGAAGCGGAAACGGTTTCCCATGTCCATGAGTGAAACGTTGATTGCGGGGCCAAGAGAGGATTCAAAGATGAGCCGTGCCGGGTCGTCTTTCCCGCCGATTGCCAGCGGCTGCGCCTCCAGGCGAATATGCCCTTTCGCGATTGAAGGGCATATCTCGAGCATGTGGGCCCCCAACACCAGGGACCTCCCGGGTACCAGGTGATAGGTGTAATCCTCCATGAAGGTGCAGCCTCCCGGCAAGCCCGCTCCCATCACCTTCATCGCGCGCACAAGCGCCGCCGTTTTCCAGTCGCCTTCTGCGCCGAAACCGTAACCGTCGGCCATGAGCCGCTGGCAGGCCAGGCCCGGAAGCTGATCCAAACCGTGGAGGTTCTCGAAGGTGGTGGTGAAGGCTTTGAAACCGCCTTCCTCGAGAAATCGCCTCATGCCAATCTCAAGCCGGGCGCCGGTTCGCACGCGTTCGCGTCCTTTCCCGCTTTCCAGCCCCTTACCCATCACATAAAGCTTCTCGTACTCTTTCACAAGCGCATCTATCTCGCCATCGGTTGCGGCGCTGGTATATCCCGCAAGCTCACCAAGACCGTACCCGTGGACGGCGTAACCGAATACCTTCTGCGCCTCCACCTTGTCGCCTTCAGTCACGGCGACTTCCCGCATATTGTCGCCAAAACGCGCCAGCTTCATCTCACGGCCGTCGGCAAAAGCCGCAGCGGCGCGCATCCAGGCGTCCAGCCTGGCTTGTACGTCTTTTTCCTCCCAGTAGCCGACTATGACCTTGCGCTCAAGCCGCAGACGGCTGCCGATAAAACCGAACTCCCTGCCTCCGTGGGCGGTCTGGTTCAGGTTCATGAAATCCATATCGATGGTGTCCCACGGAATCTCGCGGTTCGACTGCGTATGCAACTGGCAGAAGGGTTTCGAAAGCTCCGAAAGCCCGGTAATCCACATCTTTGCCGGACTGAAGGTGTGCATCCAGGTAACAAGACCGATACAGCGATGGTCTGCGGAAGCTTCACGCATGAGCCGGTTGATTTCCTCACGGGTGGTCAATGTTTCTTTCCATATAAGCTCAACCGCCAGGCTCTTGCCCGCGTTTAAGCCGGCAACGATCTTCTTCGCGTCGGTGGCGACCTGCTTGAGCGTCTCCGGCCCGTAGAGGTGTTGTGACCCGGTGACAAACCAGACCTGGTACCTGTCAAAAACAGACCTGTCCATATAAACGACTCCTTTCCTGTGTTCCCTTCTTACTGTTGGCCGTAATAGGCGCCGGGACCGTGTTTCCGCTCGTAATGCTTGTCCCGGAGGGTTTTCTTCAACCGGTCAACATCGGGATTCACCAGCCGCGTAAACAACGCCATTTTCGCGATTTCTTCAAGCACCACGGCGTTATAGACAGCCTTCGCGGCGGTCGTGCCCCACGTGAAGGGGCCGTGGCTCCCCACCAGGACCATTTCCACTTCATGAGGATTCAACTGCTTCCGGTGAAAATGATTTACGATTTGCCAGCCCGTTTGCTCTTCATAGTTCTTACGGATTTGATCATCCGACATCGGCGGCGTACAGGGAACATCTTGAACGGTGTGATCCGCGTGGGTCGTGCCGTATATCACAAGAGGGGTGAGCGCCTGCGCCCAACCCACGGCGTAGGGCGAATGAGTATGAACGACCCCGCCGATTTTGTCGAAATTATTGTAGAGCACCATGTGAGTCAGCGTATCGGAGCTCGGCTTGAGCCGTCCCTCAACAGTTTTCCCTTCAAGATCAACGATGACGATGTCATCGGCACCCATCTCATCGTAGGAGACGCCGCTCGGTTTAATCGCGAACACTCCGGCGTCCCGGTCAAAGACACTGACGTTTCCCCAGGTGTAGATAGCAAGCCGCCGGCGCGGTATCTCCATGTTTGCTTCAAAGCATTCACGTTTCAGTTCCCGATAATTATGCTCCATGGCGGCTACTCCAACGCATTTACGGCCGCACGCTCGATGCTCAAGCCGGCGTGATACCGTTTGAAGTAAGTGTCAAAGCCGCGCAGGTCTTCCGGTTCGGCCGCCACCGCTTTGCCCACGCTATCTTTGAAAATGCCGTCAAGATAATCGGCAAGGTTCACATCGCGCTCCTTGCGCGCCGCGTAGGCCGCGAGCAACGCCATCCCCCAGGCCCCTCCTTCTCCGGCCGTATCCAGGAGGCTCACCGGAGTACGAGTGGCGGCTGCCATGATTCGTTGTCCGACGCCCGGCGTCTTGAAAAAACCACCGTGCCCGCGGATTTCATCCACGACGATACCTTCGTCATCCATCAGGACATTCAAGCCCGTGCGTAACGCGCAGAGGGCGCCGAAAAGATGAGACCGCATCAGGTTCGCAAGATTGAACTTCGCGTTGGACGACCGGACAAAGAGCGGGCGTCCTTCGCCGAATCCTGTGATGTGCTCACCCGAGATATATCCGTATGACAAGAGGCCGCCGCAATCAGGCTCCCCCTGCAAAGCCTTGCTCAGCAGCCTCTCGTAGAGATCGGAGACGGTGAACTCCGCCCCCAGCGCTTTCGCGGCTTCACCGAGAACAGCGAGCCAGGCGTCATAATCGGAGGTACAGTTGTTCGAATGGGCCATCCCCACCAGCTTTCCGTCGGGCGTGGTGACCAGGTCGATCTCCTCGTGGACTTTCGAAGGTTCCTTGTCCATCACCAGCATGGCAA
>JAFGHN010000312.1 GCA_016930115.1 Spirochaetales bacterium
ACGAGGGGACCGACGTGTGCGAAAGCGTCGAGTACGGGCGGCAGCTTGCGGCTGCCCTTTTACACAACCCGATTGACAGACTTCCCTTCCAAATAAGCGATTATGTTGTCCACCGCTCCGCTGTTGAGCAGGTCGACCCCTTCCGGGGTCATGTCGGCGCAATGCGGAGTCAGGACAATCTGTTCGCACTTGAGCAAACGATGATCCCGGGGAACCGGTTCTTCGTCGTACACGTCGATACCGGCTCCGCCCAAGTGACCGCTGTCAAGCGCATCGGCCAAAGACGTCGTGTCGACGATCGCCGCCCTCGCCCCGTTCAGGAGAACCGCCCCGGGTTTCATGAGATCGAGCTCCCGCTTCCCGATGAGGTGGCGGCTGTCGCCTGATAACCTGACGTGGAGGGAGACGACGTCGGCGGTCTGCAAGAGCGTATCAAGATCAACGTAATCGACTCCAAGCATCTTCTCTCTCTCGGCCGATGGATGATAGGTCCAGGCTGTCACTCTCATGCCCACGGCTTTTGCGAGGCGGACCATCTCGGAACCGATATTTCCCGTACCAACGACACCCAGCACTTTGCCCTGCAGCATGATGTTGTCCATGCGCGGCCAGTTACCGTCTTTGACCTGCCGCGTCATGAAGGCCGCCCGCTTGGCGACGGCGAACATCAGCCCGAACATGTGCTCCGCCACCACGGGAGCGGTTCTGCCCGGCTGGTTGCAGATGACGATTCCGTGCTCCCGGGCCGCTTCCAGATCGAACATGTCGGTCCCGATGGAGCAGGAGGTGATCATCTTCAGCTTTGGAAGTTGTGAGAGCTCTTCGCGGCCCCAGCTGACCATCCCGCGGGAGTTGATCAGTATGTCCGCTTCTTTTGCTCTTCTGACCTTTTCTTCCGAGCCCGCGGGTCTGTCGGTGTATACGATCACCTTGCCGTACGGTTTGAGGCGTTCGAGGCGGGGAGAGCCGGCGATCTGAACCGGATCGTCTCCCGGGACCACGATTGTGACAGCCGGCGTCACGGGACGATAATCGTCTTCAGGGAAGACTGCTTTTCAGGGTTCGCGGTTTCCTTGTGAAAGACTTCCGCTATCTCCGATAGTTTGTACCTGACCGAGTTTTCGAAGATGATATCGAGATTGAAGGCGCTCCTCTCGACCGCCCGGTAAGCCTCCCGCATGTTTTCCACCGACCGGAGCTTTGTGTAATGCACGGCGTTCAGATTCCTCACCTCCAGGCCGTCCTCGTGAAACCGGTTGAAGCAGAACTCTTTTACCGGGACATAGTTGTCTCCGTAGAGGGCCATGATCCCGTTGTGCCTCACCATTCCAAGGGCGTGCACCACACCGATCCCGGTCCCGCCGACGGCGTCAACCGCGATATCCACGCCTTCACCGTGGGTGAGGTCGAGTATCGTTTGTACCGGATCGGTCTCTTTCGCGTTTATGACCTGCTCTGCGCCGAGTTTCTTGGCTATCTTCAACTTGGCATCGACCAGATCGATGGCATAGACCTTTGAAGCCCCCGCGTTGATGGCTCCCTGGAGCAGGATATTACCGGCGAAACCGGCGCCGTTGACGGCCACGGTGTCCCCAAGCTTCACACCCATGTGTCTCGCAGCCCAAGCCGCGCAACCGAGGGGTTCGTACAAACAACCCACCTCAAAAGACACACCTTCAGGAATCGGTTGGACGTTGTTGATCGAGGTGACCCAGTAGTCCGAGTAGGTCGGATAGATCAGGCTGCCGACGCGATCCCCTTCTGACACCTTTCCTCCGCCCAGGTACTCTTCGACACCGGCACCCATCTTCACAATGGTGCCGCCGCCTTCATGGCCGAGCGGTCCGATGGGATAGCTGTGCTTCTCCTCGCCGCCTCCCGGGCCGCTTCCGAGTTTTGTCTCGGGCCCTCCGCGTGCCTCGTCTTCGGGGCGCACAGAAAATCCCCGATAGAAGTATCGTTCCGATCCGCATACGCTGGCCTGGTAGGTCTTTATAAGGACCTGATTGGGTTTCAATTCCGGAAGAGGCACTGTCTTTATAGTCATCTCTCCGGGGTTCAAATAGACAACGCGTGTTTCGGTCATCACTATCTCCTTAAAACCAGTTTGCCTTGTCAACAATGTTGAGCAGTTCTTCGCCGGTATTGAAACGGCGGCAGTTTTCCACAAACAGATCGGTCCGTCTCTCATCTATGTGAGGCCCGGCGGCGCCCACGTGAGGCGTCATAAGCACGTTGGGCATGTCCCACAACGGATGGTCCGCAGGAAGGGGCTCGATCTCGAATACGTCAAGGCCCGCGCCCCGGATCTCACCTTCCCTGAGGGCCCGCACCAGATCGTCGAGGACAACGGTCTTCCCGCGGCCGATATTGATAAAGAAAGCTGTCTTCTTCATCTTTTTGAATTTCCCAAAGGTAAACAGGCCCTGGGTTTGGGGTGTTTCGGGCACGGTGGCGATCACGAAATCGGCCCCGGGCAGCACCTCGTCAAGGGCGTCCGGAGTGTGCACCTCGCTCACTCCAGGAGGAGGGCTGCTAACCCGCGGGTCTGTCCCTATAACGGTCATCCCGAATTCGCTACACAACCTTGCCGTCTCGGCCCCGATTGCGCCCAAACCGACGACCAAAGCCGTGGCGTCGGGGAGGTGAATGGCGGCGCGGTTTTGCTCCCAGTTGTGTGCCGCCTGGTTTTTCACGTGGAGGTGCAAGTTCTTGGCTAACGCCAGGACGAACATCATCGCGTGTATGCTCAAGTGGTCGTTATAGATTCCCCTGAAATTCGTCACCACGACGTTGCTGTTCACCAGTTTCTCGTGATAGTACCCCGCCCTTGGCCCTGCGTGGGGCGCCATGATCCATCTCAATTTGCGGGCGCGGGCGAAGAGCTCCGGGACGATATCGCCGAAGGCGGCTTCACACTCCGGTATTATCTCGAGCGCATCGGATACCGTTTTGCACGTGACGATGTCTATGCCGGGAACGCGCTCTTTCAATATCCGCGACCAGGATTTGAGTAGGCTCTCCGGCTGACCCGTGCCTTCCTCTAACAGTAACAGTCTAAAACTCATGCACCCAAAGCTACCTGAAAAGCCGCATAGTTGCAATTCAGACTGTCTGTTTTCCTGTCATCTCATCGATTTTCAATTTCAAAATCACTACTTTGTCGACGCTTTCATCTACAAAGCTCCACTCGTCTTTCTTCAGATAGTGATTCATGATGACAGAAAGTCCTTGTTTCTTTTCCATGGTATCGTGCACCTCATGGATTCTGCCCAGGCCGATGACGCTCTTATATTTCATTTCCCAGCTGCAAGCCTCTTCTTTCTGCACTACCCTGGTATCAACCTCAACCTCGAAACAGACCCGATTATTCTCATGCAAGAGCTCTATCTTTCTTCCTGCCTTTGCCGAATGAAAATAAAGGTGGCCGCCCGCGTATCCGTAATTCATGGGGACGATGTAGGGAACGTTGTCGTGGCAAAAACCAAGCCTGCAGATTTCGCCTCTCTGCAGGATCCCGATTATTTCGTCTTTATTCTTGATTTCCCTGTCCTTCCTTCTCATCCCAACCCCCTCAGTTCGTCGCAAAGTGATTCCAGGTTTGCCACTGCGACGGCGCCCCTTCTTGCGTGGCGGTCGCCCCCGTATACCAACAATCCCCTGCCCTTGTGGGGAGACTCGCTGAATACTGTATCGTAATAATCGAAAGCTCTGAAAAAATCCGGATTAAGCGTGTGGCCGGATTTTATCTCAACGGGAAAAGGCGCTCCGCCTACCTCGAGCATGACGTCTATCTCATTTCCTCTATGGTCCCGGTAAAAGAACAGGTTGTCCGGGAGATTCCGATTATAATAATATTTTATGATTTCTGAGACAATGAGATTCTCAAAGAGACTCCCCCGGAGGGGGTGATTTCGCAGGTGGTCCGGTCGCTTGATTTCGAGCAGCCTGGCCGCAAGACTCGTTTCATAGAAATAGAGCTTCGGTGTTTTTGAAAGCCGCTTGCCGATGTTCGTACGAAAGGGCCGCAGCCGGTAGACGATATAGCTCGCTTCGAGAACCGCAAGCCACTCGGCGGCGGTAGTATGTGAGATACCAGTATCGTCGGCCAACGAAGACACATTCAGTATTTGACCGATCCTGCCGGCGCAAAGTCTGAAGAATCGTTCGAGTGCTGCCGTATCGTGAATCTTTATCAGCCTGCGCACATCTTCGAGGTGGGTGTTGACATAGATATGGGGACAGAGGCTCTTCAGTATCAGCTCTTCTGTAGAAGGAATCTGCGGCAGTTCCTCCGTTGATAAAGGCAACAGCTTTATCATCGCCGTTTGGGCAACAAGCGATCCTGGCATGGCCTTCATCACTTCAGACTGATTGCTTCCGGTCAGGACAAACATGCCGTTCTGCTTCCTGCCTGCAACAATGAGCTCGATCCAAGACAGCAATTCCGGTACGTTTTGTATTTCGTCTATAACGGCGCCATCGGGTACCTTTTCAAAGAATCCCCGTGGATCTCCCCTCGCAAAGGCCCGCGCTTCAGGATCCTCAAGGTCGACATAGGCCATATCGCGAAAATGATTTCTCACGAGTGCTGTCTTCCCGGACTGGTGCGGCCCTGTGATCACCAATACCGGGTAGCGGGAAATGAGGGGCGCCAATGCCGATTCGATTTTACGGGGTATATGCTCCGTGCGAACATGCTCCTGCAGCTCCATGAGAAGATACTATTCTAGAAATGGTACAATTTGCAAGAAATTCCTGCAAATTGTACAGACATGCGATACTATGTATTTTCTGCCGCGACAACAGCGACCTACACCTGTCACACTTTGCACGCGTGCGGTGTCACCCCGCCTACTAGTGCGCCTCTAATTGATTGAGGGGAGGTTTGAGGTCAGGCGGCAGCGGAGATTTGTACTCGACGCCTTTCGTCCGCTCTGCAAACTCCTTCCTCACTTCCTTGAGAAGGTCCGGTTTCGCAAAGAGATCCAGTATCGACGCGGCGATGGTTTTCGCGGCAAAGAGCAGAGATTTATGGCCGATGCTCATTCCGCTTACCGACGCGAACTGCCAGGAGTGCCCCGGTGTTCCAAGAATGCCGGTGGCCGTGGTGAACTCAAGAGTCGGGGTGTTCCAGCTGACATCGGCCACATCGGTGGAGCCTCCTCCCTTCTCACCCTCGTCCCAGGGGTCGGGAACACTCGTGTCCATCAGCACGTTCTCGAGCTCCCGCCAGTCCGGCCGCCTGGAGCGACGCAGCCACTCCCGCTTCTGTACCGGGCTGATGCTCTTGGCGAGCTCCGCGGCAAACTGAAGCTCTTCCCTGGTATACTCAGGCGGCTTTATTTCCCGCATGTTTCGAGTCACAAGATCGGCCAAACGTTTGTTCTGGAGCGTATTGTAACA
>JAFGHN010000313.1 GCA_016930115.1 Spirochaetales bacterium
CCCATGGCGATACCGTCGTCAATCGCGATGGTGTTGAACTCCGCGGCAAAGTAGCCCTGCGCTTCGATGATTGCTTTTACTTTTTGGCCGATGTCATGAAGGTGAACGTGACCGGGCACGAACTGGGTGAAGGAGTTGGCGATGGCGATGATGGGCTTACCGAAATGCTCCTCCTTCATGCCGTTGGACCGCCAGAGGCTTCTCGCCCCGGCCATCCGCCTGCCTGAGGTGCTGGCGTTGCTTCTTAAGGGTATTGCCATTCCTCTCTCCTACTTGTTCCAGTTTTCCGGTCTGAGCGACCGAACCGCCGCTCCGGCCCGCCACATCTCGGATTCCCTGATAGCCTTGAGCTCTATGTCCAGCTTCTCCTGGTAATCCGGGGCGCTGTTCGCCTTGAGGACGATCGCGGTCTCCTTGCCGTCTTTTACGGATTTGTAGAGTTTTTTGAATACCGGAAGGGTCGCCTTCTTGAATTTCCCTTTCCAGTCCAGGGCGCCCCGCTGGGCGGTGGTGCTGCAATTTGCGTACATCCAGTCCATGCCGTTCTGTCCGACGAGCCGGATCAGACTTTGCGTGAGCTCTTCAACGGTTTCGTTAAACGCCTCGCTCGGGCTGTGACCGTGCGCTCTCAAGGTGTCGTACTGCGCTTCCATCACTCCGGCCAGCGCTCCCATGAGGATTCCCCGTTCACCCGTCAGATCGCTCCACACTTCCTGCTCGAAGGTCGTCGGGAAGAGGTAGCCCGAGCCGATGGCGATGCCCACCGCAAGGGTCCGCTCCTTTGCCCGTCCGGTGTAGTCCTGAAAGACGCCGTAGGACGAGTTGATTCCGCTTCCCGAAAGGTAGTTCTCCCGCACGCTCGCGCCGGAGCCCTTTGGGGCCACCAGAATAACATCGATATTCGGAGGCGGAATAACGCCTGTCTGTTCTTTGTAAACGATCGAAAAACCGTGGGAAAAATAAAGTGCGTCTCCCTCGTTGAGGCACGGTTTCAAGAGAGGCCATACCGCTTTTTGACCGGCGTCCGAAATAAGGTACTGGATAATGGTCCCCTTCTTTGCGGCTTCCTCGACCTCGAAGAGCGTCTTTCCGGGTACCCAGCCGTCCTTGATAGCCTTGTCCCATTCGCGTTTGAACTTGGAGGACTGTCCGATGATGACATTGAAGCCGTTGTCCCGCATATTGAGCGCCTGCGCCGGCCCCTGTACGCCGTAACCGAGTACCGTGATGGTCTCGTTTTTCAATACTTCCTTTGCTTTTTCAAGGCTGAACTCGTCCCTCGTGACGACTTCCTCCATTGTTCCGCCAAAATCGATTTTCGCCATGCGATTCTCCTTCTCGTGTTTCATCCGGCCGGAGAAGAGGTCTCCGGCGCAGCATGAGTATGTCACACTTTTCGTATTGTATGAAGTGTAATTTTAAGCATACTGTATTGCGTAAGAGGCAATATCAAATTCGCGGTTTCCCGAGGCGCCCATCGGTATGGACTTCCACAGTCTGAAGTTATTTCTGCATCTGTCGAACACTCTCCATTTCAAGAGGACCAGCGACCTCTGTTATATCAGCCCGTCGGCTTTGAGCCGGACCATTCAGCGGCTCGAAGAGGAATTGGGACAACCTCTCTTTATCCGGGACAAGCGATCTGTTTCCTTGACGGACGCAGGCCAGAATTTCAAGCGGTTCGCCCAGGAAACCGTCGATCGCTGGGAGCAGTTCCGCAGCTCCCTCGCACAGGAGGAGCTCAGGGGAGAGATAATCCTGTACGGATCGGTCACCGCGGCTTACGGTGTGCTTTCCGATCTTTTTTCGACGGTTCGTAATCTCTATCCGGACATCCACTTGAGGCTCGAGACCGGGGATTCCGCCCAGGCTATCGAGAAAGTTGCCGACGGTTCGGTAGACGTCGCCGTCGCCGCCAAGCCGGAGTCCTTTCCCAAGAACCTGCTGTTCAAAACGCTGGTGGTAACGCCCCTCAGCTTCATCGGGCCGGTTGTCGCCTGCGAGGTAACCGACATGATCAACAGCAACCCGATTCCCTGGGAAGAAGTGCCCCTCATTCTCGCCGAACAGGCGCTCTCCCGCCGGTGGGTTGAGGATTGGTTCCGCGGTCACGGGCTCAAACCGCATGTTTACGCCGAGGTGGCGGGGCACGAAGCGATTCTCTCGATGGTCCGTTTGGGCTGCGGCGTAGGCGCGGTGCCGGAGTTGGTCATCGATAACAGCATCTTCAAAAACGATGTCCGCGTGCTCGACGTGAAGCCGCGCCTGCCGCTCTATGAGGTCGGCCTCTGCGTCCACCGGGGCAGGATCACATCGCCGGTGGTGAGGGCTTTCTGGATGAGCGCCGGGGAGTAGCCCGCCCGGCGGGCGGACCCGGCGGGCCGCCCCGCCGAGTGGCGCCCGCGGCCCGGCCGCCCCCACTTGTCAATCGGGTTCGATAGTCTTACCTTAGCTGAACAGCCTTACAATACATGGCGACAACCGGGAGAAATATCATAGATGAGAAAACGATTATCGATACACATTGCTCTTCTAATCACGCTCGCAGGCGC
>JAFGHN010000314.1 GCA_016930115.1 Spirochaetales bacterium
AAACCGCTTCCGATGATCGAATGCGTGGTCATACCGAGAGATGAGCAGAAACTGCTCGATTTCATCAACTACATGGAAGAAGTCTTTGCGGAAGAAGGCGTTGTTGCGGGGACTCACGGCCATGCGGGAGACTGCAACTTCCACATCTATCTGCTCCTCAACCTGAGCGAGGCCGAAGACAGGAAAAGATTGATACACGTGATGACAAAAATCACGAGGAAAGTCACCGAGCTCGGCGGAAGCATGAGCGGTGAGCATGCGGACGGAAGAACGAGAGGTCTTATACTTCCGTATGTGTTCAGCAAGGAACTGTTCGACGTATTTGTCGACATAAAAAACATCATGGATCCGGCAAAGACCCTGCACCCGGGAGTAAAGATTATCCCGGAGGCCCGCGACCGCGATATTGAAGATTCAATCGAAGAGATGGTGGGTATCGAAGCCGAGAAAAGCCAGCTCAATTTGGCCCGGTTCGCCGATCAGTCTCACCTCTACTCCGGAGTCTGTTCGGTGTGTTCGCAATGCGCCGATTCATGTCCGATCTTCCGCTATCTGTCGGATGAGTTTGCATCCCGCACCGAGTCCGCCCCGACGTTTAAGCGCGTCTTGGCGATGACGTTGGACGCTAACAAAGATTACGAAAAACTGAAAAAAGACCCGCTTTTCAAAAAGGTCTACGAGCTCTGCCTGCTCTGCGGTTCCTGCACCTACAAGTGCGCCACCGACGCGACGATGCGGGAAATGGTCATCAGGTTCCGGGCGGAGCATCCAAGCAAGATCATCGCGCCGACTATCTTCTGGCTCATGAAACACCGCGGTCTTTACAACTTCGTCGTCAGATTTCTGGGCGCCGCGCAAGGCTTGCTTCAGAACAAGGTGAGCAGGAGGCTGCTGTCGTGGGTTCCTGCGGCGTTGCTTCCCACGCCCCTGCCGTATAAGCGTACGTTGCCGCGGGTGGCCAAGAAAGCGATAAAGGCAAAATACCCGGAATTGGCCGAGATACCGCCCGCCAAAGCGGACTTTGCGTATTTCCACGGCTGTTCCTCCGACCTTTTCGCGGAGCCTATTGTCGCGAGCTTCATCAATATCGCCAGGCACAACGGCTGGAAGGTATCTTTTCCGAAACAACGCTGCTGCGGCGAGCCTTTTGCCGCCGTCGGAAACGTCGAGGAATATCACAAGCTGGCCAAGTACAATATCGATCAGCTTCACCCCTATAAGTATATCGTTGCCCACTGCCCGTCGTGCATACTCGCATTCAAGGAATACGCGCATGACCTTGAGAAAGCAGGCGAAACCGAGTACGCGCAAAAGGCGAGAGACATCGTCAAGAAGCTGAAGGAACCGGCCCAGTACATCGTGGAGGTTGTCGGTAAGGAAAACCTGAAAAAACCGACAAACGAGATAAAGGAAAAGGTCACCGTTCACCTCTCCTGCCATGAAAAACTCGGCGAGCAGATGACGGCCACAACCAACTACACCAGGGATTTTCTTAAGATGATCCCCGGAGTTGAAATCGCTGAGATGAAGGGTTGGGATGAGTGCTGCGGTTGCGGCGGCCCCTGGGGCCTTGCCGGACATTACAACTACGCGGTTACCATGAGAGAGGCAAAGATCGAGAACACGATCCAGTCAAAAGCGGACACCGTAACAAGCTGGTGTCTCGGTTGCATGATGCAGATAAGGGACGGCCTGGGACAGGCCGACAGCAAGATCAAGACCGAACATCCTCTCACCATTTTGAGCCGCGCTTACGGAGAGTATCAAGGCTGAAAGGGCTTGCGTGGTTTTCAAGGGGCGCCGGCCGGACGCGGCTCCCCTTGCAATAGATCGTCGCCGGCGGAACGCCGGGGACTTCTGATGGTCAAACGTCGAACAGTTCTTTCCCCGCAAACCTCGGGTCCGCGGTAGCGCGGATACCGAGTTTGCGGAGCCCGGCTTCATCGCCCCTTGACGGAATGTGGCTTAAGTGCGCATCGCACCCCTGGAGGTACTTCAGCTGGTTCAGCGCCGCCTGGGCAGCGGGGTTCGATGCGCCGCTGATGCCCAGAGCGATAAGGATCTCTTCGAGGTCCAGGCTGACCTCTCTCCCGCCGAGCACATCCCGTTTGAGTTTCCCTACCGCGTCCACAATCGACTCAGGGAGCAGATGAATCGTATCCGGAATACCTGCCAGCTGCTTGACCGCGTTCAGGATAAGTGATGAAGCAGCGTGAAAGAGCGGCGAGTTCTTGCCTGTCACTATCGAACCGCCCGGCAGCTGTAGAGCGGCGCCGCAGTATATCCCGTTATGCCCCTTCCCGGAGTGTTCACCATCCCGTGCCGCCCGCCGGGCCGGCGCCACCACCAGCCTGTCATCATCGACAAGATGGAGGTCCTCCATCAACAAGCGCACCTTTTCGACGGTTTTTGCAACAGTCATCCCCATCACGTACTCGCAGGAATAACGGAAGTAACGTCTGATGATCTCCTGCGCCGCGGCCTCTTTGACCGCCTCGTCGTCGATGATCCCAAATCCCGCCCGGTTCACGCCCATATCCGTCGGCGATTTATAGAACGATTCGGCGCCGGTTATCCTCTCGATAATCCGCCGCAGCACCGGAAAGGCGTCCACATCCCTGTTGTAGTTGACCGCGCGCTCGTTGTAGGCCTCGAGATGAAAGTGATCGAGAACATTGAAGTCTCCAATATCAGCCGTGGCCGCTTCATAGGCGACGTTCACCGGGTGTTTCAGCGGTAGATTCCAGATGGGAAAAGTCTCGAACTTCGCGTACCCGGAATCGAGCCCGCGCCGGTGGTCGTGATAGAGCTGCGAGAGACAGGTGGCCAGCTTCCCGCTGTTGGGCCCCGGCGCCGTGACGATGACCACCGGTCGCTCGGTTTCGATATATTCATTTGCGCCGTAGCCGGCGTCGCTGACGATGAGATCGACATCCGTCGGATACCCCCGGGCAACACCATGGGTATACACCCGGATATCCCGTCTTTCCAAGAGTCTCCTGAACTGTTCCGCACCCGGCTGCCCGTCATAGCGGGTTATCACCACACCGGCAAGGTTGATGCCGTGGTCCGAGAGCTCATCGATGATCTTGAGCGTATTCTGGTCATAGGTAATGCCAAAGTCCGCGCGGACTTTCTTTCGTTCGATGTCACCGGCGTATATACACAGAATCACATCCGTCCTGTCGCGTATTTTCTCCATCAGACGAACCTTGACGTTTGGATCAAAGCCCGGGAGGACGCGGGAGGCGTGGAAATCGTACAGCAGCTTTCCGCCAAACTCGAGGTAGAGTTTGCTACTGAAACGTTCGAGCCGCTCTGCGATAGCCGCTTCCTGTTCTGCGAGATACTTCTCGTTATCGAATCCCTGCCTCATGGTGTACCCTTTCGCTGCGATTTGTGTATTATTCTAACATAGGAGCAGGAATCAAACATGCCCGCGCCGTCAAAATGGAAAAGTATACTCTTGAATGTGCTTCTGACGGTTCTCTGTATCACCTGTTTCCCGGCAAATCCGCTTGTTCTGACTGGCCTCCTGAAAGTCGATTCATATACCGCCCCTTTCATCTCCGGCTGTGTTGTCTGGGTTTTCGGTATGGTGCTGGTGATGGCGCCCATGGTGATGTTTCCAAGACGGGGAGGCGTGCCGAAAAAGAAATCCTACGTCCACACGACGGCCCTCGTCACTTCCGGTATCTACGCCGTAATCCGCCATCCGCAGTATACCGGCGGCGTCTACTCGATTTTCCTGACGACCTTCCTGTGGTATCCGCATTGGCTGTTTGCGGTACTCGGCGTGCTCGGAATAGCCGTTGTCTATATCAGTTGCAGGGAGGAAGACCGCAACCTGATAAGCAAGTTCGGTAGCGATTACACCGAGTACATGAAGAAAGTGCCCGGCATGAACATATTTCTCGGTGTTTTGCGACTCATAAAGCGCAAAGACGGGCTATGATCTACAGGACTATCGTCCGCCCAGAAAGCCGTAAAAATCTATCGAGTTGATCCACGCAAACGAGGAAGGAATATCTTCCGGTAACTGGGCTTCCTCAATCCTGAAATCCACCCGCGCAACTGCCAGCCGGCGATTGACCTCGAGTCTGCGCAAACGTCCCTTCATGTTCTCAATCTCGGTCAAGAGCCTGAGCACTTCCTTTTCTATGCTCAACAATCCTTCCACGTCGGTTTTATCGATGTATTCAAGGTTTCTTGAAAGCACTTCTTCCCGGGCGGCGATGCCGGTAGTGAGAGACCTGATTTCCTCCCGCATGTCGACCGCGGTGGGGTTCAACTCTATGATCCGTTCCGCCGTATGTTCGAATAATGCGATGAAATCCTTGACCATTGCGTACGGAAACCGGATGACCACGGAGTTGTCGGACTTGACGAGAAAGTAACCGCCGACGCTTTCGGCCCACTCGGCCACCGCCTCAACCGCCGTCTCTGCATCTCCAACAAAACCAACGGCACGAATGTCGTAGTAGAGCATATTCTCTTCCGCCGCGAGCACGGAGGCCATGATGAGAAAGAGCATGCACGCGAGAAGCGTTCGTTTCATCACTTCACCTCCGCTTGTTCGAGGGCGTCAATGAGCGAATCCATTCGCCGTTCATACGCCGCCTCATCGGGAAAAAACGCCTCAAAAACCGCGAGATCTTCATCCTCTCCGCTGCCGAAGACGGCGACAAAATAAAGGAACGGTCTCCGGTCTTTACTCACGAACAGCGCGCCGCGGAACTCGCCCGCCTGCACTGCGCTCGATTCGGCATAGAAGGGCTTCAGATGATGAATCAGCGCATGTTGCCAGAATGTTCCGTCTCCTTCTGGTGAGTTCCGCACCGTTCCCAGGCGGACTCTCGTCCCCTCCGCCGCCTCGGCCCTGAAACGCGTCTTGTCGTCGAATACGGCAAAATCGTCGCCCAGCGACAGGGTGAGATTGCCAACCGTGCTCTCCGTTGTAGGATAAAGCGGATCGAGCCTGGCGATCCAGCCGAAGGGGATGTTCATCTTGTCCTGCGCAACGGGAGCACGGCGAAGCTGCAGATTCGCGGTGATCCTTGAAAACTCGATCTGTTGTTCGAGGGTTGCGAGGGCGCTCCGTATCCGCTCTATCTCCTCGGTGAGCCGGGATATCTCTTGAAGAATCTTGAGACGCTCCTTCACATTCTGGGTTTTCTCGAGCAGCGCATACAACCGCTCCTTCGTCCTCTCGGAAAGTTCAAGTCTGATTTTCGTGTCGACGAAGTACTCGGTCACGTCGTATGTCTCCAGGCGTTTACTCTTGATCTCACCCTGCGCGAGCACCTGTTCGAATACCGAATCGAATCGCGCCGCGGGCACGCGTATCACAACGGTGTTTTCGAATATCGCCTCGACATACCCTCCGGCGTCTTCGGCTATAAGGCTGATGGTTTTCTTTGTTTCGGTAATATCATCAACCACCAGATCGCACGCACCCGAATATACCTGTTTCCGGTCACCGGCGGGCTCCACCGGCGGCGCAGATTGGCCGGTTTGGACGCTCCCGGCGCCGGGGGAAGGAGCCGCCATGGAGCGGACGGAAGGGGCGGCCGCAGGGGCGGCCGGGGCGCCCCCGGAGGCAAAATCGGCTGCTCCGGCGGCTTCCGGGAAGAAAAGCGCCGATTTTGCCATGCCGTTACCCTGCAGAGAGGACGAAACGCCCCCCGGTCCGGGTCCGGGCTTCGCATCTGTAAGATCCAGCGCTTCCAGGCTGGAAACAATGGCATTCCTGTGGCTCCGGTACACCGACTGTTCCGCGGCAGACTCTATGACGGCAAGCACCGAATCCGTTACGACCAGGGCCGTCATATAAATATAGTCTTCATGCCCGTAGGAAAGAACCCATTCATGGATCAACCCGTCGTCACCCTGCGCAGAAAAACGCTCCGCAGCCCCGAAGGGAAGGTATCCCTCCTTCGTGAGGTGGGTACTCAGCGCTTCGCTCCAGAAATCGAGGGTCTGCGCCGGCTTGTTCTCAATCACACGAACCCGGTATCTCATACCCTCCGGACTCACCGCTTCAAACCAGTCATCAAAGCTATATGCCGCAAAGCCCGGAGGAGCGGATATCTGCAGACCGGCGCAAGAGAAAAACAACATGGCCAACGGCAGGGCGCAGATGACGCGGAACTTCATTGCTGTCCTCCTTCCCGCCGGAATCGTTATCCTGTAGCGGGAACACCAGATGTGCAGAGTATAGTACGCGCGAGGAGTAATTACACCATGGACCGGCAGCAAAAAACAGACGGTCATACGGCTGCAGCGCGTATTTCTGCGCGCGCGGCTTGCCGGGAAGGCTGATCGTCGGTACCTTAGTTCTTATGTAGTGATCCGAATCCTGTTGAACCGCTCTGGCAAGCAGGTAAAAGGCGACAAAACAGCGCTTAGGAGCCAGGTCTTGCGTCCAAGAAGCTGAATTTCTATAAGTTCAACAGGATTCGGATCACTACATAATTCTTAGAAAAACAGTATGAAAAAAGACCCTATACGAACCGTCTTATCCGCGAACAGAGCCCCTATCTTCTCCAGCACGCCGGCAATCCGGTTGACTGGTACCCCTGGACTGACGACGCGTTCACCCGGGCGAAAAAGGAGGACAAACCGGTCTTTCTCTCAATCGGGTACTCGACCTGTCACTGGTGCCACGTCATGGAGGCGGAGTCTTTCGAAGACGAAGAGGTGGCCGCGCTGCTCAACAACTATTTCATCGCCATAAAGGTGGACCGGGAGGAACATCCCGATATAGACAGCTACTACATGACGGCGGCCCAACTACTCGCCGGAACAGGCGGATGGCCCTTGACCATCGTCATGACTCCGGACAAGGAGCCGTTCTACGCGGCAACCTATATTCCAAAGCGATCTTTTACAAACCGCACGGGCATGCTCGATCTGCTTCCCGCGCTGCATGAGGCCTGGGAAAACCGGAAGTCCGATATCTCTAAATCAGCCGCGGAAATCACGAACGCCGTCAAATCCGCGGTGTCTCAGGAATCCGCGGGCGCCGAAATCGCCGAAGGCCTTCACACGGCCGCCTTCGACTATTTCGAGAGCAGCTTTGACGCAGCGAACGGTGGGTT
>JAFGHN010000315.1 GCA_016930115.1 Spirochaetales bacterium
CCGAACCGGATTGCGGTGTTGGCGTCCCAGGCGTTGTTGGCATCGATCATGAGCTCAACATCAGGCCCGATCGCATCGCGAGCACCCCGCACCCGTTCAGCGTCCCCTCTCAACGTGACACCGGGCCAGCCCACCTTCATCTTGACTGCCCTGAAGCCGTCGCGGGCGTAACTTTCCAGCTCCGCTGCCAGCTGCTTGACTCCCTTCCCCTCGGCATAGTATCCCCCCGCCGCATAGACCCACACCCGGTCCTGGGTACCGCCGGCGAGTTTCCAGACGGGCTGCCCGAGTATCTTGCCCTTGAGATCCCACAGGGCGTTATCCACGACGCTCATCGCGACGATGTAATCGCCTTTGGCGACAGGCTTGCGGGTGCGGCCCATGTACATTTTGTTCCACAAATAACCGATCCTCAGCGGGTCCTCGCTCAGCAGCTTGTTTCGGATAGGGCCCAGAATCGTCGCCCGGTCGCTCGCCGAAGCCGGGCAGGGGGCCATGCCGATGGCTCCCTCATCGGTGAAAATCTCGATCCGCCCGCTCCGGTTTGTTGTCGTCTTGATGATGGAGTTCCAGAACGGCGTCTCAAGGTCCCCCAGGTCAACGGTAGTGATCTTGACATCGGTAATCTTCAAAGTTTCCCCCTATTTGGTTTTATCACACGTCGAGCTCGCCGCGAAGGCGGATAAGCGCCTCGTGTTTTTTCAGCATCGAAATAACCTCACCAGCCGATTCGGCTCTCATGAGGCTGTCGATGACCTTTCTATGCTTCAGCAGCTGCGCGAGAGAAGAAAGAATTTCCAGATAATTATCACGCGCGGTCTCGTTGGCCAAAATCATGAATATCAGATGTACCTGTCGCCGGAGAATTGATGACGAGAAGTTGATTCCCTGTTCCGACCGGCCGAGCAATACGAGCGGTTCCTTGATTTGATCGGTCAAGATGTGAGGAACGGCAACGCCGTGACCTATCGCCGTGCTCATCTGCCGTTCGCGTGCCTGCAGCCCGGCCAGGATGGCCGCTGGATCGCTTGCCAATTTGCGGGTTTGCAGCAGTTCCACAAGCTCAAGGAGGGCCTCGTCTCTGTTTGCGGCCTTGAGATTGATATTGATGAGGGACTTCCGGAAAAGGTCACCCACACCAAAGGTTCTCGATCTTGTTTCAATTGCGCCTTCGAGCGCTCCCAGGTCGTCATCCGGAATACCGCGCTTCGTCCGGTAAGCCGGCACGGTTATCATCGGCGGCCGTTCGGCGCCCGACACAAGCTCGGCATCGTGCAGATAGGCTTCGCCTTCCTTTTTCACCAGGTTTATTTGCCTGCCAAGACCCTCGAGCAGCGCAAGTTTTCCGATATCTTCGGAGCGCTTCATCAGCACCGAAAGGATGGCGTAGGACATCCTGCGCAGGCTGTCGATCGGCTGGTTCCTGTGCACACGCATATCCATGTCGACTTGTGCTATCGATTGGATGCCGAATTGCCTCTCAATATCGATGAGCAGCCCGACTTCCACAGCGTACCCGCTGTAAAAGGGAACACGCTCAAGCAGACTCCTGCGCCCGGCGTATTCTCCGGAAAGCGGCTGGGCGAGCAAAGAAAGATCGGGAAAGAGAAGACTCAAGAAAGGCCGCACAAGAAGTTCGGTTACCCTGCCGCCTCCAGGCCGGAGCTTGTGTCCGGTGCGGATCGGTCTTTTGTAAAATGCCTTCACGTACCCGATATCGGGCTCCGCGAGAAGCGGTCCGACCAGTCCGTACACAAACTTTGGGTCGATGTTCCTGATATCTGCATCGACCCAGACGATGATATCGCCGCCGGCGAAATAGAGGCTTTTCCAGAGATTCTCTCCCTTGCCCCGGTGGCGGCCGAGCTCGCCGAGATGATCGTCGGCAACAAACACGCTGGCGCCGTGTCTTTCAGCGATGTGCCGGGTGCGATCGGTGGAACCGCTGTCCACGACGATGATCTCATCCAATAACCGGTGGCGATCCTGAAGCGCCTGCTTTATGACGCGTATCTCTTTGCCGATTGTTTTTGCTTCATTGAGAGTGGGGAAACAAAGGCTGATGTTGAGCTGCTGCGCCTCTTTCAAACGCACCAGCGCTTTGATGTCGCTGAATTGCGAGTGATGGAACGTTCGTTTTTTGATCCACTCTTCAGGATCCAGAGTTTTCGAAACCTCCATTGCGACACCTCTCAATTGATTGTTTTGCTATTGCCGCGATTTGTCAATCAAATTGGCGGGGAGTCCCCTCGATACGGCCGGATAAGTTCGTTCTGGTCCACGGATTGCTTGAAAAATGCCCTCTTGCCGCAAACAGGGCAATACGCCAGCCTCGTCAAAGGTAAACAAGGGCAGGATTGAAAAAACTCCTCGGTTTTCTTCCACTCTTCAACCGGAGAGGTTTCAGCACACGAAGGGCAGGTAATCATAAGACCTCCTCAATAGATTTGCGCCGGCGGCCTCTCAGCCGAGAAGCCCCGGGTCATCCGCGTACTTGGCGAGAGCATCCAGGTTGATATCGATTCCCAGGCCTGGGCGGTCCGGAATATTGAGCATGCCTTCTTCATCAAGACGCCACGGCTCGCAGGTAAGCTCATCGACGTACGGTGACCCGATGATATATTCGACGAAATCGGTATTGGCAAAAGCTGAAGCGAGCTGGAGATCGGCGGCGAGCCCGGCGGCGGTGTTCCACCCGTGGGGTATGAAACGGACTCCGTAGTCTTCCGCCATCCAGGCAATGCGCCGGCTCTCGGTGATTCCTCCCACCTTGGTGACGTCGGGCTGCACGATGTCAAGCGCG
>JAFGHN010000060.1 GCA_016930115.1 Spirochaetales bacterium
AGCCCAAGGGGCACACCCACCCGCAAAACACCGGGCCGAGAATGAGCGCCAAAGCAAATCCGATCCACATCAACACAAAGGCAGACTCATGGACCTGGCGCACCATTCTACCCGTGTCGAGATACTCATATATTGAGACTACACCGCCGAAAGGGCAGAGAGAGTGTAACGACGCCGACGACAACAGCGGGATACCTTCCCGTCCCGCCTTTTCGAGCGTGTGATTAACGGAAATCAGCGCGATGAAAATGAAAAAGAAGACCTGTACGGCGGTCCTGATCCGGCCCGCGGTCTTCCTTTTGCCGCTTCTTGACATGTGACTCTCCTCAGTAGTTGCCGACTTACCGCGTATCCTATTGTGGAAATATGAAGATAAGCGGTGGATTGTGTGAAGAGATGGTGAAGATTACGCGGGAAGACGGATGGCTACAATCGTACCCTCTTCAACGCTGCTTCTCATGGTGATCGTGCCGCCGTGGAGCTCGGCGATCTGCCGCGCGATGGTCAGGCCAAGCCCTGATCCCGGGGAGTTTCGTGCGCGGTCACCCCGGTAGAGCCTGTCAAAAACATGGTGCAGTTCCTCCTGGGGCACTACATCTCCGGTATTTCTCACGGTTATCAAGGTTTCGCTCTTGCCAGCTGTCTGGACCGCTTCAGCGGACAATTCCATGACACCGCCGCGGCGGGTATGCCGGACCGCGTTTGCAGCGATGTTTGCGAGCGCCCGGTGTACGAGGTTTTCATCACAGGAGAGGGTGATCCCGGACGGCTTCAGAATCACCGTGATGTTTTTCTTCTCCGCCTCAAGGGCAAAGGACGACAGGATAGTGCGCAAAAGAACGTCGATGTCGACCGCCCGTATCTCAAGTCGCAATTCAGGATTTTCGAGCTGCATGAGCTCCTGGAGATCGTTGACGAGCGTCTCAACGCGATGGATCTCCTGTAAATTCTGGGCTATTCGCTCGGTGCTGACCGGTAACACGCCGTCACGCATGCCTTCAAACTGGGCTTTTAACGCCGAAACCGGTGTGCGGAGGTCATGAGCGATGTCCTGGGTCCATTGAATACGGAGCCTCTGTTCGTTCAGGAGTTGTTTTCTGAGATCGTTTGCAGCGGCGGCAATTTGCGAAATTTCTTCAACGCCGTTCTGAGGTATTTCTTCGGAGAGATTTCCGGACGCTATCGTTCTGATACCGCGGGCTACGACTGTTGCGGGCCTGGCCAGTCCCCGCGAGAAAAAGAAAGCGTACACGGCAGAGACTACACAGGATGTGAGCGCGCCGATCCAGAGTACCCGGGATATCGAGGCGATAAAACGCTGGTTTGCGACGTCGTTCTGGAAGGCGACTCTTCCGATGTGATAGTAACCGGCCACTTTGCCGTCGATAATCACCTTTTCGACGTCTGTTTCGTCTGCGAAAGAGCGCCGGCGTCCCTCTCCGCGGTTGCTGAAAAGAAGCTCTTGATTCGGGCCGTAGATAAATACCGATATGCCGTCGCTTATGTTGAGTTGGGTCAAATCGTCCGGGTTTTCAAACAGACGGATGATCTCGCTTTGGGTCGCTTCGAGTTTGTCATCGCTCCAGGAAGCGAGTGAGCGGTCAAACCCCAGATAGATAAATGCCGCAAGGATAATCAGGAAAATGAGCAGCACAAGGATGAATGAAAAAAGCGTCCGTAGGAAGAGCGTTTTCACTGCGGAACACCGGTGAACCGGTAACCGAACCCGCGGACTGTTTCAAGCCATCCGGCATGCCCGAGCTTGGCACGCACGTTTTTGAGATGCGTATCGATCGTTCGCTCCGATCCTTCGGCCAGGTAATCGAGGCTTTCCGTCAATATGCGGCCCCGCTCAACCACCGTACCGGGTCGTTGCACAAGGTAGAGCAGAATTTTCCATTCTGCGGCGGTCAGCTGGACATTTTTCCCGTCGTGCAGCACCTGGTGATTGTCAACAAGGATGCGAAGCTCGTGTCCTTCGTGGCTCCAGGTGCTTTGAGTCTCTTCAGCCCCGCCGCCCAGCCGGCGAAGTACCGCTTTGACGCGTAAGGTCAATTCCTTTGGAGAAAAAGGCTTTACGATATAATCGTCTCCGCCGATCTCGAACCCGGTGATCCTGTCGGATTCGGCAGACTTGGCCGTCATGAAGATGATCGGCAGATCGGTATTCTCCCGGATGTTCTTTGCCGCCAAGAACCCGTCTCCGTCAGGCAACATGACGTCCAGAATCAGCAGATCGGGGTTTTCCTTTGTTATCGCGTCGTGAAGCCCTCGTAACCGCGGGAATTCTATCACCTCGTGACCGTCCAGCTTCAGGTAGCCTGTTACCGCTTCGCGCAGATTATCATTGTCCTCAACGATGAAGATCTTCGCCATGTGAACATGCATCTCCTCTCTGATGCGGAAGCGCCGCCTGTTTTGATAGAGCGCTCCCGCAACTACAGCGTGATCTCGAATCCTCCCCTGTTTTTCGAATGATAAGTGGCAAAATCGTCCTTACCATCCGGGCCGTACGCATAGATAACCCGGTACGTTTTTCCCTGTTCAAGCGGTTTATCGTAAGCGTCACCCGAATCCAGAGGTATGCTGAACCGTATCAGCGTCGCGCCGTTGATTTCCTCACCTTCCACATCGGAGAAATTATCTTTTCCCCCCAGTTTCGTGTCCTGCGTATGTTTAAACGTTCCATCGCCGAAATGATCACTCATGAACGGAGTGCCGTTTGAGACGTAGCCGATGAGAAAATTCGCGTTCGCCATCATGTTTGTCGGATCAAATCCAACGGCGATCCAGCCCGTCGTGAGTGCGGCCATCTGGACACGCAGCGTTTGTCCGTCAACTTTCCACTGCAAATCGAACCCCATACGCTCATCGGTCTCACGCGAGTATCCTTCGAGAGTTATATCCGGTAACGCGCCGCCTGAACCTTTTTCCCCGTCCCCACCTGCAAAAGCGGCGGAAACAAAAAGCGTCAGAAGCCCGATCGTTACTAGAAGCTTTCTCATCATTGCTCCTCCATTATTCTGTGTTGCAAGTGATATACTAATAATTTCACGGAAAAAAAAGAAAAAAGCTATACCTTTCCTAAAGCTGCTTTTTTCCCGAAAACGCCACGGCCGCCAGTATTGGCGCGATCAATGCGATTATCTGCCAGTTATCCTGCATGAAGAAAGGAAAGGCTTTCAGGGCGACATAAACCACGCCGATTCCGGCAAGAACAGCCCAAAGCCAGGCGGTAATTCTGCCGATCCGGGGAAAGCCGGCCGCGGTGAATATGCCGAGCGGGAAGGCAAGAAAGGTGAAGGGATTCGCCAGAGCGAGGTTTTCGTTCCAGTAGGTCACCGTGTGGTCCGTGAAAAGCGACATGAAGGTTAGTGCGACGCCGGGCAGGCCGAGAAGAAGGCCGGTCACGCCAGAGGCGACACCGAAGAAGATCCTTCCCGCGCGGCGCTTTTTGCGCAGCAGAACCGCAAGTGAGACGACGATGATTCCGGTTCCCCCACCGAGGCAAAGGGAGAGTGGAACCGCTGAGGGAGCTTCTTCGGGAATAGGTTTCCGACCCACCGCCTCATTGTGGACCGCTGTTTCCAGGACAAACGGCTCAGACCGGTCTTGAGCATCTTGTACCGAAAGGCCGTCAATTACGTCCCTCAGCTCGGTAGGCAGAAACATCGTTTCCCAGACAGTTATCGGTGTATCGATCGACCGGCCCATGAGAAACATGAGAAGAGTATCCGCGAAGAAGTGGCTCCCGGAAAACCGCCTCGTGATCCGCCTGAAGGTTGTGTCCGCAAGCACGTCGCCCGCTTCAAACAAGGCTCCAAAGGAAGCGGTGTCGAGAATATCGCGAACTCTCGTTGCACAGTTATCGTAGTAATGGTCGTAGAGGTACTCTCTGTTCGCCGGGAGTACGTTGATCTCGACAAACCGGGCGATACGGAGCCTCATGTCGGGAGGAATATTCAGAGTCTGGATCGTGATCGACCGGTTCCGCCGGCTGTAGTGATCCAGCTCGAGTTTTGTCGGCGCCGGAGCCACCATAAACCGGAGACGGCCCATGGCGAAATTCGTAAAGAAATTCGTCTGTTCAAATGAGAACAGGCCGTAATTATAGAATCTTGATTCGCCCGACCGGGTGTCGGTCACGATAAGCCCCGAGTGTCCCCACCAGGTGTAGAGTTCGTCTCCGGGCTCGATAGTGACGAGCTCGATCAGCAGGTCTTTGGGATTGCTGTTTCCGCTCATCCACGAAGCTTCTCTGGCAGCAAGTACCCCCGCGGTAAAAAGAAACAGCAGAAGCCCCCATAGGATATAGCTCGCGTGACGAATATTGCCCGGCACGGCGCGATTGTAGAGCATATCAGGAGAACCCGCAAGTTTCCTGTTTGCTCTCTACCGGCTGTTTTAGTAGCTTATGTGGAAGAAAAACCCGGGAAGACGCGCGTGCCCGCGCAATAAGAGGAGAACTCAATAATGGGAACCGGTATCGATCTTAATTTCGGTATCGCTTTTATCGCCGGAGTGCTTTCGTTTCTCTCTCCGTGTATTCTCCCGCTGATACCGGCGTATCTCTCTCTCATGGGAGGCACCTCGATCCAGGGCCTCAAGGAGAGTGGAAGCAGGCGTTGGGGCGCCTTCCTAAATACCGTGTTTTTCGTGATCGGTTTTTCGATCGTCTTTATAGTATTGGGGATTCTTTTCTCGACGACCTTTACGCTCTTAAGCGGCGTCACCAGAATAGTGAATATCGTCGCCGGGTCCATCGTTGTCGTTCTCGGTTTTAATTTCATTTTTGATTTCTGGAAAATGCTGAATTTCGAGAAACGATTTCAGATGGAGAGAAGGCCAACCAGTATGCCGGCGTCGCTCCTTTTTGGTATGGCGTTCGGCGCCGGATGGTCCCCCTGTATCGGTCCTATTCTGAGCTCGATTCTTTTTCTCGCCGGCTCAACCGGAAGCCTTCTCAGGGCCGTCGTTCTTCTTTCGGTATATTCTCTTGGACTTGGCCTTCCGTTCTTGCTGGCGGGTTTGTTTCTGCCCTTTGCTTTGCGCCAGCTTGACCGGATAAAGAAGCATCTGCGTACGATAAAAATAATAAGCGGCGTTTTCCTCATCTTCATCGGCGGACTCATCATTCTGGGGAGGCTCCAGCAGCTGAACATCGTGCTCTTTCAGTTTGCCGCCCGCATCGAAACCTGGGGCTCGGAGTATCCGGTGCTCGCTCGAAATGTTTTTGGCGCCGTATTTTTCGCGCTTGCGGTTCTGATACTCGTCTTCTACGTGAGAAAGACGATCCGCGAAAAGAATATTTCTGTCACGGGCGCTGAGGTGCAGTCTGTGTCGCGGCGGGACAAGACGGCTGCCGGATGGTTCAAACCGGTACGGCTATTTTTTCTTCTTGTGTTCTTGTCCGCGGGTTTTCTCTCGGTAACCGGTGTGCTCGATTTTTCGAGCCTGCTCTCATCCTGGTTCACCTTCCAGGGGATATAGCTCCGGCTAGAGTGTCAAGGCAAGGACACCCTTCGCATACCAACCGCCGAGAAATGGATCGTTCGACAGGCTGTAGCCGAACGACCCATCGAGCGAAACATACGTACGCTGATCCGGCGACCATTCGGTGCGAGCTGACGCGCTCATCTCAAGGAACAGTAATTTATCTTCTCCGTACACGCCGGCGGAACTCCGGGCCGGCCTCGAGAAGTAACGTATCCCTTCGGCGGAAAACGCCCCCTCAATCGTCCAGGACCGATGGGGGCTGGTGAAGAGAGTCGCTTCAATTGCTGCAGTCAGCCTGTCCTCTGCCGCATCAACCGGGAAAGTGGCGTTGGATATTCTCCATGAGACTCCGCCGGAAACCGCCCATTCGGTAAAGTACCCGGCAAATCCGTCGACGCCGCCGGTTACGTCCAGAATGAGATCGTGTCTGTCCGCCCCGCCTGGTTCGCCCGGTAGTACATACACAGGCTGCTCGTAGTAATATTCCCAACTACCGCCCGCAGCCAACTCGTACCCCAACGTAATTGACGGATCAATCCGATAGACCGCGTGGATACCCTCGTAGAAATGGTCATCCGGGACTCCGGGCAACCAGGCGACATAACCGCCGTATTTGAGAGAGACAACGCCGTCATTTGATAAGGAGACTAGTTCCGTCGACATTTTCCAGCTGGGATTGAAATAGGTCGCACCGGAACCGTCATCGATCAGCGACGCAAGCATGGCGGCTTCGAAGACGCTTCTGCGAAAGCTCAATTTCAGGCTTACCGACTCCTCATCGCTGAACACCAGATCATTATGAATCGCAGCCTGAAACCTTGAGGCGAAGGAGTAGTAGCCCTCTTCGCCCAAAACGCCGCACCGGCAGAGTGAAAGATCGCCGCCGGCGGACACATCAAAAGCAGTCGAGCCGGCGGCCGGGGATGTAACGGAGAACCCGATATGGGTCCCGGCAAAGAGAGAAAGCGTGTCGTTCGCCGTTGCACGTACCGGAGCAAACAGTAACACGGCCACAACAAAGAGCGAGAATGCCGCCGGCATTGTCTTTGTATGGTTACGCGGTCGCCTAACGAACATTCAATACCTTCCTTTGCAGCTGGCGGGCCGTTTCGACCTCATCGAGGGCCATGATCATCCGTTCGGCAATTTCACGAGGTTGCATTTTAAGCCGTCTTCCGTTGATAAGCACTTCGAAAACACCTCGATACTCATCGGTCTCGAGCCGAGAACCGGCAACCGCGGAAACCAGAGCCACTGATACCTCCCGTTCCAGGCCCCACTCGACGAGCGAAGTGAACAGATAGCTTGCCTCCAGATATTTACCCACATCCGTCGAGCACGCGCCGGCGAGAGTGAGAATTTCTTCCTTCGAGGCGCCCCAGGCAATGAGGTTGGCGGTGCGCTGCCACCCGGCGTCATCGAGTACCAATGCCTCGGCATTTCCGCTGTCAAGCAGCATGTCCCGGGCGTTCTCGAGCCTGTCTATTTCCTGTTGCAGCGCTGTTATCAATCGTTCAGCCGGCACGCGTTTGGCCTTGGCTTCCTGTACTCTCGGGAGCAATAACCCGCCACCGATGCCTGAGCGGGAGGCTTCTTCAAATACCCGTTCTATGTCGTTTCTTTCATCCGTGCTGTACCGGCTTTCTTTGAGGGCATTTTCAAGCGGAGCATCCGGCATGACATGGAAAGCGACGAAAAAAAGAAGTGCAGCGGTAATATATTTTTTGCGATTGTCTCGAACCGTCTATCTGCCTCCGTTCCCGTCGGAAATTTCTGAAGCGGGCCCGGACGGTTTGCCCGGGCCGCTTGGAACGTTAGAGCTGCCGCCGCTCGCCCTCTCTTCCGGTGTCGGCGGCGACCAGGTATCCAATTTATCCGGCCCCGCTGACCGCCGCTGTGCCTGACGTCGAAGGGACGATTGCTGCGCGCCGGCGATCTGCCGCCGGATTTGTTCCCTGAACGCCTCTGCCAGATCCGGAATCTGCGCCCCCTCGCGCACGGTTCTTTCCGTTGTGACCATCCGTACAGCGTTCATCGCCGCCCGTACCATGTCGCGCGGCTGTAATCCAAGCCTTGACATCTCTCTCATGTTCAGCGAAAGCTCACGGGCTATTTCGGCAAGGTCTTCAGGAGCAAGAATACCGCGTTCTCTGCCGTATGATAACGCCTGCGCTACAATTTCAGGATCCACGCCCGTAAGGTTTTTCCATTCGTATGTCAGGAGGTGCCGTTCGAGCGCCCCGGTCTCTGAGGCTTCCCAGTTGGCTCTTGCCAGATTCCGGATGAGATTCTGTATGAAGGTCTCGCCATCGGTCTCCTGGGCCGTGGCCCGAAAAAGGATGCCGAAGAGTAAGAACACCACCGGCGTTATTTTCACTAGTCTTTTCATTGGTTCCTCCAATCTCGACCTATATCCTGAGTATCGAATTTTCGCCGCCGAAACCGTCGTCTATCTTCAGCGGTGCCTTCGGGTCCGCCACCCATTCGCTATCGTCTATAAAGAACTGATACCGGTATTCTTTCCCCGGTTCGAGATTTATTTCGGTTTCCCATACACCGTCGGAATCGGTGTCGAAGAGAGGATCGGCGCCGGCGTTCCAGTCGTTCCAGTCTCCGACGACGTATACCTGCCGGGCTCCGGGTGCTTCGAGGCTGAATCTGACAATCATCTCTTTGGTATTTCCGCTGCCGCTTCTGAAGAGACCACCCATCAATCCTACCGCGATAAGCGCCACCGCAAGCGCCGCGGCCAGCGCGGTGTAGGCCACCGGGTGTTTACGGGCCGCGGGCTTCACTCCGGTCAGTCTCTCCTGTACGGCGTTGGCGAGAAAAGGAGAAGGCTCAGCCAAACTGTGCCGGGCGCTCACGAGAGATTTCGCGGTCTTGAGTCGTTTCATGCAGGCGGGGCACGCCTCGGCATGCCGCGTAAGCTCCGCAGGCACTTCGCCGCCGGCGGGAGTCTCTATGTCCCAAACCGTTTCAAGCCACCGTGCCATTTCTTTGCTGAACTCTTCGCAACGCATCGTCTTCTCCTCTGATAGATATACGCCTTTCGACCGCAAAGGTTTCATTTCTCCGTAAGTATCGAAATAAGTTGTTTCCGCGCCCGGTGGAGCCTCGCCTTCACCGTTCCGGCGGGCAAATCCAGGATTTCCGCCATGTCGTTCAAGGACATACCCTCAATGAATCTGAGAACGAAGACGATTCGGTAGATCGGCTTGAGCCGGGAAATTGCTGCGCGCGCTCTTTCCTCCTCCGCGGAGGAAACGACCTGCAACTGCAGGTTCTCCCTTGCGTCAGGAAGGTCCGGGGCGTCCTCGGTATCCAGAGACACCGTACGGGTAAAGCGGTGCTTTTTGCGGAGCAGTGAGCGGATCTTGTTCACCGCTATCGTGTAAAGCCAGGAATAGAACCGTGCTTCTATGTTGAAGCTCTTTAGCGACCTGAATACCGCAAGAAAAATCTCCTGTACGGCGTCTTCAGCCTCTTCTCTGTTTTCAAGAAGCCGGGCCGCTAAGGAGTACATGACCGGTGTGTAACGGTTTACTATGTCCGAAAAGGCGCCTGTCTCGCCTTGCAGTGTTTTCTGAACGGCAAGAAGGTCCTTGCCATCGTCCTCTGCGGTTATTATCGGGCGCTCCCTTGGTTCGTCATGCATTTTTTGTCGACAGTCAGAATGTGATTCGCAAACCAATCCCAGACATAATTGAACAGATTGATCAGAGCAAGGGGTTTTTCCTTGAAATACTCCCGCTGATATGAACAGACCGTATCGATAAAGGCGTTGTGTTCTTTTTTCTGTTGATCGAATTCGACGCACTCGATTTCCTTCAAGTATGCCTCTTCGGTCTTGAAATGGGTGGTGATATATGCGCGCAAATCCTCGAATATCTTTTCTATTTTACGTTGATCGGCGGCATTCTCCTGCAGGTCATACAGCTTGTTGAGTATGTCTACTATCTTCCGGTGCTGCCGGTCGATTTTCTTTACGTTTACTTCGTACTTACTGTCCCATCGGATTATTCCCATTTCAAATCTCCTTTACGAAATGCCGGAATACAACACCACTTCTATATACTCGAAAATAGCGGGAAGGTTACAGGCCAAACAAAAAAAAGTGAAAAGACCCGGCGCTAGCTCTTGAGCTCATCGGTTGAGAGCGGGTATTCGAGATCGTGGGTGAAAATCTGCGAACCACCCGCCCGCGCCCATTCGATATTTTCGATTATTTCTTTCGTTACGGGATTATGCACCATGTCGTGAACAAATATGTGGCACCGGGAGCAGCTTCGTTGCGCCAACGCCCTGAACGCCTCATTGATCAGTCTCTGCAGAACACCGGAACCGATAAAATCCGGGTCAACCGCGATGTGATGGATAAAACCTCGGTACTGCTTGATGCCGTAAACCACCGTGGCCACGATTTTCTCGTCCTGCTCAGCCACAAGGCAGAGAAACGGATTCTGGGACACATAATCCCGCAGTGAAGTATCGAGCGCGGCGGTGCTGAAGGAAGCATTCCTGGATCGTTGCCAGAATTCAATGATCTTTGGCACGTCCGTGGGGCAAGCGATTCCTGTCAGAAACTTTGACACGAGGACTCCTCTACAGTGAGTATGCGCTAAACAACCCGCTGAGGTCAATTTCCGAAAACTAATTTTTGCTCGCCAGTCTGTTTAGGCCGTCTATCAAAGCCTTAGCGCTCGCCTCTATGACGTCGGTTGAAAGACCGCGTCCGATTCCCATGCGTCCATCCAGCTCGAGATTGACAATTACTTCACCCATCGCTTCAGAGCCGCTCGTGACGGCACGGATGTTGTATTTCTTCAGTTTTGCCCTGGTGTCTGTCAGCGAGAAGATGGCCTTGTAGGTGGCATCCACCGGTCCGTCGCCGCAGTGGGAGCCCTGGACCGTCTCTCCCGCGATGTTCAGCCTGACGGTGGCGGTTGGAATAGTCCCGGTACCGCTTGTCGTCTGAAGATAGTCCAGAACGTATACGGCGGGCACCGTGCTCACTTCATCATGGACGATCGCGATCAGGTCTTCATCAAAGACTTCCCGTTTCTTGTCGGCGATTTTCAGGAAGCGTTCATAGATCCGTTCGAGCTCTTCGCCTTCATAGCTGTAGCCCAGCTCCCGGAGACGATGGCGCACACCGTGCCGCCCGGTTCTCGCCGTCAGCACGACACTGCTTTCCGGGGCGCCGATGTCGGAGGGAAGCATGATCTCGAAGGTTTGCCGCCCTTTCAGAAAGCCGTCCACATGTATGCCCGAGCTGTGAGCAAAGGCGTTCGCACCGATAACGGCCTTGTTCATCGGGATTTCCATCCCAAAAGCGTCGGCCACCATACGGCTGGTTTTGTACAGCTCCTTTGCCTTGACCGTCGTCGACACACCGTAATAATCCTTACGCGTCCGCAGGGCCATGATGACCTCTTCCAACGCGCAGTTGCCGGCGCGTTCACCGATGCCTATTATCGTTCCCTCCACCTGTCCGGCGCCGTTTTTTACACCGGCGAGGGTATTTGTTACGGCCATGCCCAGATCGTCATGGCAATGAACACTCAACACAACGTTACTGTTTTTTGTGCGTTCCGCTATTCTCGCTATAAGCGCGCCGAACTGCTCGGGTACCGCGTATCCCGTCGTGTCCGGGATATTGATGACCGTCGCTCCCGCTTTGATTACCGCGTCGAAAAGCATCATGAGAAAATCCTCATCCGATCTTCCGGCATCCATCGCGTAGTATTCCACGTCATCGGTATACTGCTTCGCGCGTTTCACGCCTTCCACAGACATATTGAGAACGGTTTGCCGCTTTTCTTCCAGGGTTTTGCCGTACCGCTCGGCGGCGAAGATTTTTGTCACGTGTATGTCCGATACACCAAGGCCGGTGTGAATCCGCGCCTTGGCGGCGTTTTCAATGGCCTTTCCGCAGGCGTCTATGTCCGCGACGATCGCCCGCGAAAGCGCGCAGATGGTCGGGTTTCTGACCTCTTTGCATATAAGCCTGACCGCTTCCATATCGTCCGGTGAAGAAATGGGAAATCCGGCCTCGATAACGTCTACTTCCAGCCGTTCGAGTTGTTTTGCCAGATCAAGCTTTTCCGCCGGGCCTAATCTGATTCCGGCGGCCTGTTCGCCGTCTCTGAGTGTTGTGTCGAAAATAGCGACTTTCCGTTCCATCTGTTCCCTCCGTTTATAAAAAAAGCCCGATGCTGAAAAGTTTCAGCACCGGGCTTTGGTAGCCGAGAACGAACGCTGGTCTTTACGACCGGCAGGTTCTTTCCCGAACGCCGTGCTGAAACGGCTTCTCCAGGAGAAGCGTGAGGAGGAGTAGGCTTAGGATGCTCTGCGCGGCGTTCATTGCGGATGGTTTAACAGAGTTGCAATATTCTGTCAAGCGCCCTTCCCCATTTGTGTTTTTCGTTGCGGCTTGTTAGTATAGCTTTCAGCAATCTGTGAACTGATCAAGGAGGACGCATGCCACTCGATATGAGTTACAAGGGGAAGAGCTTTGATGCCTTCACTTTTGAAGTCGAGCGCGGGAAGATACGCGAACTCTGCCTTGCCATCGGCGATAAGAACCAGATTTTCTTTGACCGGGATGTGGCACGCGCTACGGGTTACAAGGACACTCCGGCGCCGCTCACCTTTGCTACGGTGATGAACTTCTGGGGTTACCCGGAGGTGTGGGAACGGATGAAGGAGATGGGAATAGACGTACAGCGTCTCCTCCATGCGAAGGAGGAGTACGAATATCATTCGCAGATCTACCCGGGCGATATTCTTACCGGTGTGGTTTCAGTCGAATCGATGCGCGACGGCGCGATGGGAATGGTGGCGTTCAAGACAACCTACAGCCGCGGCGATGAGAAGGTGCTGACGGCCAAAATGACCATTATCATACCGCCCAGGAAGGGAGGAAACTGATGTTTCTTGATTATGATTCGATAGCGGAAGGGGATGCCGTCCCCGCCCTGAAGAAGGAACCTATTTCGCAAGTACAGCTTGTCCGGTACGCCGGCGCCTCAGGGGATTTCAACCCGATTCACACGGTGGTTGAATACGCAAGGGAAGCGGGGCTCGATGGCACCATCGCTCATGGAATGCTCACGATGGGGATGCTCGCTCAGATGATTTCCAACTGGGTAGGGGTAAAGCCGGTGACCAGGTATGGCGTCAGTTTCAAGGCGATGGCGAAACCCGGTGATGTCCTTACCGCCACAGGGGAAGTCACGAAAAAATACACCGTTCTAAACGACAAATTCGCCGACTTGAGCGTTCGCATAGCCGACGGAAACGGCGAAGTCAAGGTGGAGGGCAAGGCGACACTGCGCTTCTAAAAATTGCTCTTGGGAATGATATGAAAACCTACGAAGAAATACAAAAAAAAATCGAATCAAAAAAAGCGGTAGTGCTCACCGCGGAAGAAATCATCGATTACGTGGACAAAAAAGGCCTTGAACACGCTGCCCGTGAAGTCGACGTGGTGACTACCGCGACCTTCGGGCCAATGTGCTCGTCCGGATGTTTCCTGAACTTTGGGCACAGCACCCCCAAGATACGGATTACCGAGGCCTGGCTCGATGACGTGGGGGTGTATTGCGGGATTGCCGCGGTTGACGTGTACCTCGGCGCCACGCAGCTCAGACACAACGATCCGGCAAACATGTACTATCCCGGCGAATTCAGGTTCGGCGGCGGACACGTCATGGAAAAGCTCGTGGCCGGGGAGAAAGTGCAGCTCTTTGGGCTCTCTTACGGCACGGACGACTATCCGAGACGTGAGATACGGACCTGGTTCACCATAGACGATCTCAATCAGGCGGTTATGGTGAATCCGCGCAACTGTTATCAGAACTACAACATGGCGGTGAATTGTTCCGATAAGCCGATCTACACCTATCTCGGCCTGCTCAAACCAAACATGAAAAATATCACCTACTGTTCCGCCGGGCAGCTCTCTCCGCTGCTAAACGATCCCTATTGTGAAACCAT
>JAFGHN010000316.1 GCA_016930115.1 Spirochaetales bacterium
GGGTTGGTATGTCTTCCGAGACCCATGTTGATTTTCGCCCGCCACACGTCGTATCCCCGCTTCCAGAGCTGGCTTCTCACCGTGTCTTTGCCCTTTGCGTCGCAGCGGACCGCCACTCCCAAGGACACCGCCGTATTCAAGTGTTCGATCTCGTCCTCGATGGCGGTCATGATTTCCGGCAGGTCGGTCTCATTGGCCTTGAACTCGAGAATACAGGACATCACCTTCTCGTTCAGGACATCCTCCCGGAGCTGACCGGTTGCAACGTCACTCATCAGTGCGGTGAGCGGATTCTGGGGCTGGAACTCCACCGGCAAGCGGGCAATCGCCTGGCAGACCTTGTCCACGTCTCTGAAATACGCCCCGACCCCCGGTCTTCCAAACTCAACGGCAAATCCCACCTCCCCTTCCTTCACCCGATTGGTCACGTCGTTGGTCTTGACCTCCTGTGTTCCCCTGCCGCCCACCCCGGTCGATTCATGGGGTACGAGGGGATCGCTGAAGGCGCGTCTCAAGATTCGCGGCCAGACGAGCTCATCCGGCGTGAGAGCACCCGTCGGGCAAATATCAGGTTCCGGTTCAAAATGGAGCTTGAAAAACGCCAGCACCTGCTTGATAAAGCGGGTGGGTTGTTGGGGAAGATGCTCGGTGCTCAAACCGTTGTAGCAGGTGTGGCACTCCACACAGGCATCCTCGTTGATCTCGGACAGACCGTCGTCGCCGATATAGATGGCTTCCATCGGGCAGACGGCAACGCAGTTGCCGCACCCGATACATTTCGTTTTGTCGGTATGCATGGCCGTAGATTATACATGATTCTCAAGAAGCGAAAAGCCCGCCGCCGCGTATGTGGCGCCGCGCCAGGCACGTTTCGGGCGGGGTAGTTGCTCTAAATTGATTTTTGTACGTATGATCATCATTCATGCGATCTCTCACCGAAGGCAACGAAACCAAGGTCATCATCAATTTCGCCCTCCCGATGCTGATCGGGAATGTTTTCCAGCAGCTGTACACCACCGTCGACGGAATCGTCGTCGGGAGGGGAGTCGGCAAGGAAGCTCTCGGCGCTATCGGTGCGAGCTTTCCGATCATCTTTTTCATGATTTCCCTGTCCATGGGGCTGATGATGGGCGCGAGCATCATGCTCAGCCAGTTCTTCGGGGCCAAAGACTACGTACGCATGAAACGCACGATGAGTACCGGGTACGTATTCCTGATTGCAGCTTCGGTTGCGGTCACGATCGTTGGGCTTGCGTTGAGCGGCCCGGTGCTCAAAGCTATCAAGGTGCCTGACGCGGTGTATCCTCACGCGAAGAGCTACCTGCAGATCATGTTTATCGGTATGTTTTTCATGTTCGGGTATAACACCATAAGCGCGATACTGCGCGGCCTTGGCGATTCGAAAAATCCGCTCTACTTCCTCATCGTCGCATCGATAGTGAACGTGGGTCTCGATCTCCTTTTTGTGTTGGTCTTCAAGTGGGGTATCGCCGGTGCGGCGTGGGCGACGGTCATCTCACAGGGTCTTTCGTTTGTCATCGGTATCGTCTACATGCAACGGTCCAAAGAGGAAAGCCTCCATATCGATTTGAAACATGCGGTGTTCGATCGCGAGCTTTTCCGTACCATGATCAGGATCGGCCTTCCGACGGGGATTCAGCAATCCCTTGTCTCCCTCGGGTTTATCGCCCTCACGCGGATAGTGAACCCGTTCGGAACAAACGTAATCGCCGGATACACCGCGGCGATGCGCCTGGATTCGTTCGCCGCGATGCCGGCGATGAATCTCTCAATGGCGATCTCCACCTTTGTCGGTCAGAACCTGGGTGCAGGAAAGCCTGAACGCGTCCGTAAAGGCTACTTGTCGACGCTTGCCGTCTCGCTGGGTATTTCGCTGCTTATGACGGTGGTGATGGTGTTGTTCAAGTATCAGCTCGTCGGGCTGTTCACAAGCGACAGTGAGGTACTGCGGTACGGTGCGGAATACCTTGTGATCGTGAGCTCGTTCTACGTGGTGTTCACAAGCATGTTTATCACCGGAGGCGTCCTTCGCGGAGCGGGCGACACCTTTATCCAGATGATTTTCACCATCACCGCACTGTGGGGGGTGAGGATACCCGCCGCCGCCCTCCTTTCGTCGTTCTTCGGCACCGCCGGAATCTGGTGGGGCATACCCGCGGGATGGATCGTCGGGTTCACCGGGATCTTTCTCTATTACCTTTCGGGAAGGTGGAAGCGCAAAGTGATCGTGAAACATCCGACCGCAATTTTACCCGGATAATATTGACATCGATTAAATTCCGGGTTAAATTAACCGCATGGAAATCAAAAATCAGTACAGTGTGTTTGCGTCGTTTCAACGTCTCGCTAACGGTTCGATCGATGAAGCGGTGAGGGCGGCCAGGGAGCACCTTGACCGCAACCCGGAAGTACCCGTTCTCATCTTCAACAACGAAACCGGAAAACAAGAGGATTTCGATCTGAGCGGCTCCGTGGAGGATGCGGTGGCGCGCGCGGTTCCGCGGCCGAAACAGGGGCGCGGAAGGCCAAAGCTGGGTGTGGACTGCGGTGAGATTTGTCTTCTACCGAGACACTGGGCATGGCTCGAAGCGCAGCCGAGGAGTGCCTCAGCTACCATCAGGCGGCTGATCGATGTTGCGAGGAAAAGTGCCGGCAAGCAGGATCGTGTGCGTGAGCGAATTGCCGTGACGGACCGTTTTCTTTGGGGGATGGCCGGCAATCTTCCTGGCTATGAGGAAGCTTCGCGCGCGCTCTATGCCCAGAACTGGGCTGACTTCAGTGAGCTGACGTCGGCATGGCCGGAAGACATCCGGTCGCACGTCGATTTTCTATTGAAGAAGTACCCGGCAGGGCAGGCTACGGAATAGGTCCGCTGAAATCGGCGTTCTCTAGTATCCGTTGTGACTGCTCATCGCTCCCGCGGTTTTTCGCGATTTCCCGCGTAACGGGTAACCTTCAGCCGGGTAGCCGAGCGTGATGACCAACCCGATTCTCTTCTGTCGGGGGATGTTCAATAATCTCTTAATTGTTTTCTCGCTGAACCACCCCAGCATGCAGGTACCCAGTCCGAGCTCCGCGGCCCGCAGGCAGAAATGACCGGCCGCAATGCCGATATCGATCAACGGATAATCTCTTTTCTTTATACGTCCACCGATCTGGGTAATCAGCATCGGCGCTTCCTCGACCAGCACCGCGAGGACCGGGGCCTGCGGGGCGAACTTGTTGAATGAGACAACGCTGTCGAAGGTCGCCCGGGCAACTTTTTCCTTCAGTTCGGGGTCATCGACGAGGATGAGTTTCCACGGCTGCGAATTGCTTGCCGAAGGCGCGAGCCGGACGGCCTCGATGAGTTTCTCAAGTTTTTCGCGTTCAACAGCCCTGCCGTCATATTTTCTGACGCTTTGTCTCACCCGTATCAATTCTGAAAAATCCATGTGATCAATTCTCCAAAAAAATCGATTATACCGGACGAAGGGCCTTCCTGGTAGTAGGATCGATCCCGGCGGAAGCATCAAGGACAGCTCACCGCAGGGGAAGATTGATATGTTTGTCGCCGGTGTAGGCGGCGGGTTTATCCCCGATGTGCTGGATATCAATCTCGTTGATATGGTCTTCACGGTCTCGGACACCGAGGCGACAGACACGACGCGGCTCTTGTCTCAGAAAGAAGGTCTCCTGGTGGGAACCTCATCGGGCGCCAACGTGTTCACCGCCATCCACCTCGATAACGGCCCGACCGCACCGGCCCCGCGCGTCGGACCCCCCCGGCCGCCGCACGCTTCAGTTCTTTCCCTTTGAGAAACGGCGGACGTAAAACCGGTGTCCGTCGTATTCCATCTCGATGAGACGGTCCTCGGCGACGAGGTTTTCGACAACAGACCGGGGCGCTCCGGACTTTGCCAGGAGTTTTTCAACCGCGTCTTCCCTCATGGGATGGACCGCCGTAATGCTCAACAGGTCCTGTTCGGCGTCACCGGTGCTTGCGAACGCATCGCCTTCATAGCCTATTAGATATTCTACCTTGCCGACCTGTTTTTCCAGAATTTGATGGGCCCTGATCAGCGCACCCTCCTCGGGCAGGCGCACCCGTTTTTCCGCCGGCGGTCTTGTGGGAATCGAGAGGTATGCCTTGTCCGGTTTAAGGCTTGAGAGAAAAGCGGCGACGGCTTCCATGTTCTCTTTTCCGTCGTTCATGCCGCTCACGAGCATCGTCTCGGTCACCAGCTCTCCTTTGTACATATCTCTGAATTCAAGCATGCCTTCGAGGATTCTATCGAGCTTCAGGCTGCGATGCGGCCGGTCTATCTTTCGCCACACATGTTCGATTGTCGAGTCCACCTTGAGCGAGACCCAGTCCGCCGGCGCAAGCGCCAGTTTCACCTCGTCCTGATCGATGAGAGAGCTGTTACAGATGACTGCGATTTTTATCCCCAGCGGTTTGAGCGCTTCGATCGAGCGGCCGAGCTCTAAATCCAGCGTTGGCTCACCGTCAGGTACGAAAGCCAGATAGTCAATAGTTTCCCCCAGTTCTGTCGTCTGACGCACCCTCTCGCGTACTTCATCGAGAATTCTTTCTGGCTCATAGAATCTCTGTCTGCCGGTCTCGAAGGCAATCGTACGCCCCACCTGGCAGTATACGCAGGAGTAGCTGCACAATTTAGGTGGTATGTTGTTGATCCCGAGGCTACGTCCCAAACGCCTTGACGGCACCGGTCCAAATGCAATCATCGCCTGCCCCTGTTCTGTCCGTGCATCCGTAATACCCGATAATACCAGAAACGGTATCGACAGGTGAAGTGTGTCTTTGCTTGACAGCCGCATTGAAGGGGTATAACAATATCTGAATGTCAGCCAACCGCGCGGAGACAACTCCAATTGCTGCGGCTATTTCAAATCCTCCGGGCGGGACGGCTTGCAAAACACTTTAAAGGAGTGACAGAATGAAAAAAATTGCGCTTACGGCAGCGATTTTTCTGATGATGGCTGCCATGGCCATGGCCGGACCACAGACGGAAGGCGGGGCTGCGGCAGCCGCCGGACCGGAAGGCCCTGTGTATGGCGGAACGCTGACCCTGTTCAGCCGCGGCACCGCCGAACCGGCAAGCCCGAGCGAATCCGACTCTCAATGGATAGCTACTTTTGGGATGATGCCTATCCAGGAGACCCTGGTTCGCGGTGACATCGATACATACGGTCCCCGGGGCACCGGCGAGTACGCTTTCCAGACCTCCGGGTATATACCCATGCAGTATTTGACCGGGCATCTGCTGGAAAGTTGGGATGTTAAACCCGCCGCTCTGACGATGAAGGTGCGGAAAGGCATCTACTGGGCTCCGAATGAGAAACAGAAAGCCTGGATGCCGGTGAGGGAGATGACCGCGGACGACATCGCGCAGGATATCAACAGGTTCCGGGCCGCCCCCTGGGGGAACAGGTTTGACGGAATTCTTAAGGACGTATCCGCCACCGACAAATACACCGTTGAGGTTGTATTTGTCGATAAGTTCAACCTGGAAGCCTTCTATTACTTCGGCTGGGAAGACCGGTCGTTGATCGCGCCGCCTGAGATGATTAAGGCCGGTGACGACGCGTGGGAGAACCAGGTGGGGACAGGACCCTTTATGTGGGAGGAATACGTACCCGGTTCTCACATGAGCTATGTGAAGAACCCCAATTACTGGCTCAAGACCAAGATTGACGGCAAAGAGTATCAAATGCCGTTTATCGACCGGTTTGTGGCCCCGATTATTCCGGATGAGGCCACCCAGATCGCCGCTCTGAGGACGGGGAGGATCGACTTCCACCAGTTCGTGACCCCGACCTACTGGGACTCACTTGAAAAGTCGGCTTCTGATCTGCTTTCCGCCAAATACTCAAACGTTACTTATTTTGTCTCGATGTTGACCACCGAGCCGCCGTTTGACAATGTAAACGTCCGGCGGGCGATGATGATCGGCACTGATATAAAAGCGCACCAGCGGCTGATGTTGTCCGAAGAGATCCCGACTCACAGTTACCCCATACATTATCAGCACCCTGCATACACCCCGGTGGAAAAACTGCCTGCGGATCTCGCCGAGCTGTACGCTTATGATCCCGCAAAGGCGAAGAAGATTCTTGCCGACGCCGGCTATCCGAACGGTTTGACCATCGACCTTTACGCAGACAGTACTCCGGTTCATATGGACAACGCTGCGCTGCTCAAGGACGAATGGGCCAAGTTCGGCGTCACCGCGAATATCCAGGTCCATGACCCGGTTACGCACACCAACTTCACCTATCACCGGAATTACCATGGCGCCATCATCAGCGGCCAGGAGATAGCCAATCCCATCAACTCGCTGTACCGCTTTGGACATACCGAGGGCTACATCAACTTCTCTGCTTACTCCAACTCTGCGTATGATGCCATCGTGACAAAGCTTGCAACCGAGCTTGATCCGGCAAAGCAACTCCCCTTGATGAAGGAAGCTTCTCTCATGCTGCTCGGGGACGTTGCGCATATTCCCATGTTCCCCCAAATCACCGGTCATTATTGGTGGCCGTGGTTGAAGAACTACTACGGGGAAGTCACGGCATCCGACGGCTCCCCCCACAGCATCATTGCGTGGATATGGATTGACCAGGATCTGAAGAAGAAGTTGGGGAAATAGGGACGCTTCAGGATATTTCGATCCTGTATATGAATTGATTGAATGTAAAATGAAGTGAAGGAGCTGGGCAGGTAAGTGACCCGGCTCCTTCCTCTTTTAGAAAGACTGTCACTGTTTGGAGAGGTAAAGTATGCGGCTATCAGACAAGGTTGCCCTTATCACCGGAGCGGGGCGGGGAATCGGCCGGGCGACTGCCCTGGCATTTGCGGCAGAAGGGGCGAACCTCGTTCTTGCCGACATGAAAGCACAAGAGGTTGACGAGACCTGTAAGGAAGTAAAAAAACTCGGGCGTGAAGCGATCGCCGTCGCGGTAAACGTCACCAGGAAGGCAGAGGTGGCGTCAATGGTGAAACAAGCTCTTGACCGCTTCGGCAATGTCGACGTGCTTGTCAATATCGCGGGAGTGGCGATCCATAACATGATTCCGGCGATCCGCGAAGAGGACTGGGACCTGAACATGGACGTGAACGCGAAGGGAATTTTCCTCTGCACTCAGGCGTTATTCACTCACATGTGCGACCGCGGGAACGGTCACATCGTCAATGTGGCCTCCATGTCCGGAAAGCACGGCAGCGCTAAAACCGCCGCATACGCCGCCTCAAAATTTGCGGCAATCGGGTTCACGGAATCGACCATGAATGAAGGGCGACCGCACGGTGTGAAAGCAACGGCCATTTGCCCGGGGCCTGTCGATACGGCATTGCGCGCCGGAAACTGGCCTGATGATATCAAGGAGCAGTTGATTAAACCTGAAGATGTCGCCGA
>JAFGHN010000317.1 GCA_016930115.1 Spirochaetales bacterium
GCGGATATTATCGCGCTTTCTTCACTCATGACTACCACACGGCCGTACCAGCGCGAAGTGATTGAAGAGCTGCAGTCCCTCGGGATACGGGACAATTTCAAAGTGATAGTTGGAGGGGGCTCGGTGACAAAGGAATGGGCGGACCAGATAGGCGCCGACGGACACGGAAAGGACGCCGTAGAGGCGGTAGAAACAGCGAGAAAGTTGACGGGACAGGCATAAACCTTCTTTCGCAACCTGCCCCCAAAAAACCGGAGGGATATGTAATGCTGAGTCTTCTCGATATTGCCGAACGTAGTCAGAAAGGCCCCAAAATGGAAGAGAGCGCATGGAACATGGCCCTCTTCAAGAAGATGAACGAGCTCACCGGGGCGTACAACCTGAGATATCCGGGCGACAGTCCGGTTTTCAACACCGACAATGCAATTGCCGACGCGGCATTTCGGGCGGCGATCGATTATCTGACCCAGATGGGGGTGTACTGCACAAGCACGGGGAGAGTCATTCAATTTACGGAAACCGAGGTGCTTGAAACCATAAAAGGAATGCCTCCAGAGGTGACTGTCGGCGAAGGCAAAGACGCGCGGGTACTGAAAAAAAGGCACATCGAGGAAAGGGAGGCGCTGAACCACTGCCCCGGGCATCACGCTCCTTTTACCGAGGACCTGGCGCCATTGGTGGTCAGGAACTTTGCCGAAATACCCACGTGTGATTATCTGGAAGGCTTCAATTTTCCGGTTGTCGACGGCCGCGAGATCTTTGGTATGCCCATGGAGGTATATGCGGGAAAGCGTGAGGCCGCGTGGATGCGACAGGGAGTCGCAAAGGCAGGGCGCCCGGGTCTGGCAATAGCATACTACCCGATCAACACCCGTGCACCCGACCTGATCGCGCCGATCGACCCGGAAAACGGCTTGAGGCCGTGTGACGGTATCCTGCTCTCGGTACTTCCGGACATCAAGGTCGAGCAGGATTACATAACCGCCGCAATCGTGTGGGACGAATACGGGGGGTTCAGGCTTAACGGCGGCGCCGGGGCCTCGGTGGGCGGTTTCGCCGGAGGTCTTGGCGGCGCAATTGTGGAGTCGATAGTAAAAGTGCTCGCCGGATGGCTGGTGTACAGGGACATCGCGTGCTGGGGAGGCGTGGGGCTGGGCTCCACCATAGCAACCGCGGGTACCATCCCGGTTGATCCTACGGCGGTGTGGGCAACATCGATCTGGGCGCAGGCCCTGAACCGTCACACGAATTACATCCTCTTCAACCATACCAACGGCGGCCACTGTGGCCCCGGAACCGAGAGCCATCTGATGGAGGTGGCCTTCAGATCGATTGAAACGCCGATAAACGGCACCAATGTCCACATTACCAGGCAGTTTCGCGCCCGTATGAACGCAAGCCAGTCACCCCTGGACGCCGAATGGTCCTACGAAGTCGCCGAAGCGGTGATGAAATCCGGGATTGACAGGCAGGCGGCCGGGAATCTCATCCTGAAAATCTTCGATGAGCTGAGAGACAAGCCTGTTGTGGCGCCGTACAACGATATCAGGGAGTTCTACGACCTGGTCCGGCACAAGCCGCTGCCTGATTTCGAGAAAGCGTATCTGAAAGTGAAAGAAAAGGTCAGCAGTTTCGGACTTGATTTCGACTGACCAGAAGATGTACAGAGCGGCCAATTCTGCAAAAATATGTTCCTGCCGCGCCCACCTGTCGGGTGGTTTACGGTCCTGCGGCGACCTCTGATGTCGCATTCGTTCCTGAATCCAAAGTTAATAATTGCCCGGAGTTCTCTCACTCCAGCAAGTTTACAGCCCTCGCCTGTTCAAAAACTATCTCGTAGTACCTGCCGAGGGTTTCTAAGTCTTCATCAATCGCGGTGTCCAGTCTTACGGGGCCGAGCTTGCGTAGAAGCGAGATCTGCGCCTGTAAGAGCTTCAATGCAAGGAGGAAATCACGGTTACTGTTCACCAGCCGCGCGGCCTCGAGCATAATGAGCGGCGTGTTCTGAAGGATCGTGTCCAGTTCCACCATCCGGTTGACAACGATATTTCCCGCGGAACCGGCGTCCACATATTCCACGGTTAATTCCTGCTGAAAATGGTTCCAGCTGTCGGTCATCGGCAGATAGTATCGTACGAATATCCGCGCCAGGATAAACGTACGCCCTTCCAGAAGCGGGCTTGGAAACACCATCTGATCCAGTGAGAGAAGCGTGGGGATTTCCAGGTAATGTATGAAGCGCTTTGTTTCACCGTAATTCATCCCGCCGAGCGTATGTACCGTACGCGGCCGGTTGTTCTTAAACGTGGGATAAAATGACGGCATCGTACCGTAGTACTCGACGGGATAAAAGACATCCTTTTCACTTACCAAGGCAGGCAGTTGGATAGTAATTTGAATGTCTTCGACTGCCGGCCGACTGAAATAGCCCAAATCGCGTTCAATTTTGACAGGGATTTCCGACTCAACGCCAGCGTAGTACGAGTTGCCGTTTCGTTTGAGCAAGGTTTCGTTAACCGACGCCCAGTTCGGTAGTTCACCATAGGCCAGATAAGAAAAGGTAGTGTTCGCTCCGGAGAGCAATTCAACCGCAAAGTCAAAAAAAGTCAGGTCGGCAGGACGTTCGGCTATGTTTTCATCAGTAATCCAAAGCAAATGGGACCGTTGCGCCTGCTCGGCTTCCATAGTACTCAATGCCAGTTGGATGAGCTTGTTCTGCTCATACATCTTCCGCTGGTTCTTGATTTTATCGACTGCGGTTTTCAATGCTGCAGATGTGGATGCCGGACGAAGCGTCTCTTCAGCGGCGTCGAAAATTCGAATATCCAATGTTCTGTAGACGCCGACGAGATCCGCAAGCTTGTCTGCAAAAGAGATATTCCGTAACAGTTCGGGATTTTGGAAAAAAAGCACGAAAAGTCCGGGTGTAGAGCGAAAAAAACCTTCCTGGTTTGCGGCCAGCACAATCCTGAGCGCGGTGAGGCCGCCTTTTTCCCAAACCTGATCCTGCATCAACGCCACCTGAACGGACAGCGGTGTGTCCCCGTCGTTTATAAAATCGCTCTCAAAATCGGATAGATAGTTGCCCGGATCGACCGCGCCAACCGGTAGCAACTGTCCTTCGGCAACTTGCTGGGCAGCGGTATTCCGGCCCGTTTCCGCTTCTCCTCCGGCAAGAACAACCGAGACTGCAACCAAAAGAAAGAAGGCAATCAGACAGTTTCTCTTCATGACCCACCTCCGTCATGTATTGTAACGGATTCCGTATGCCGGTGCACTTTTATTAAAACGCGTGGTTCTTGTCATTGAGAGCCGCGCCACTTTCTGATAACTTGATACAAATAATACACACGAAACGAAAATGATCAGTGAAAGTCACGATGGTAGAACCGTTACTCTGCGACGACCGCGTGTCACTACTCCTTGACGGAGGCGCGGTGTTTACAGGCGACCCTCCGAATCCGGCATACGCGGGACCGGACACGGCTGATCTGGTAAGCGCCGGCTGCAGACTGCTCCGTTCGCGAGGGCGAAGCACGTCTATCCGGCGCATGGAGCCGTGCGGATGATAGATGAGGGGTGAGCAGCCTGACTGCGAAGCGGTGCCATTGGTGAAGAAGGACGGCAATAGAGCAGATGTCGAGCGACGAAGTTACTTTTGAAATGATTATGGAGCGGATCGGGGAGCTTGTTACCCGCCGCGATGATGTGGTTTCCGTCGGCGTGTTTGGTTCGCGTGCCCGGGTGAGCAGGCCGGCCGACAAGTGGTCGGATCTTGACCTGCTCCTATTCGTTACCGCTCCCGACGCCTGGTTGCAGGACCGTGACTGGATTCAATCGATCGGAGAGTGTCTCATCGATTTTTATGAACCCGCAGTCTTTGGCGCGGGAATAGAGATAAGAGTCTTGTTCCAAGGATTCCTCGATGTAGATTTTCTCCTGTTTCCGGTCAGAGAGATCGACCGGATACTCGGGAGGGCCGAAGTCTCCGATTGGTTGAGATCGGGATCTTACGCCCTTGCAGACAAAGACGGCAGACTGACCGAGAGGATACACGCTTGTTCACGCCAATCTGATGCACTCAAGAGCGCCCCGCTGACGGTAGATCTTTGTAACCTGACCGCCGATTTCTTTTTTCATGTGGTGTGGGCGGCCAAGAAACTCATGCGGGGTGAAACCCTCGTAGCCAAGAATTGCTGCGACACATATATGAAAAAGCTGCTTCTGAGACTCTTGGCGATCAATCAGAGGGCAAAGGATGGAACCTGCGACGTGCCCGCAGAGGAAGCGCGGTTTTTCGAACAATGGGCAGGAGAAGACATCGCTTCCAGATTTTTGTCGATCTATGCCACTTACAATAAGCAGGATATCATGCGGTCGATCGCCGCTACCGCCGAACTGTTTTCAGAAGTCGCGAAGGAAACCGGAAAGTTGCTCGGCCAGGAATATCCGTTCCGCTTTGAAAATAACGCGATGATGTTTTTAGAATCACACCGATGAGTCGTCATCGTTTTCGGTAACGCCCGTTGATGTCGTGCTTATCAACAATGAGGTTGAACGCGCGAGCTGCCGGTTACGGACAGCTAAGGGTTCCCGGCGTTGAGAACCGCGCCGCTTTCTGATACCTTGATGCAAATATCATCCCAATAAGGAAGCAACGAATGAAAATCACGAAGGTGGAACCGATACTCTGCGACGGCGGCTGGTGGCCCTGGGTCTTTGCGAAAGTCGAGACCGATGAAGGATTGGTGGGCTACGGGGAGTGTGGCGACAACCGGGCGATGAACCTGGGCGTGGCCGGGTGTATCCGTGACTTTGCAGAGATCCTGGTGGGGCAGGACCCGCGGCCCGTCGAGAAGCTGTACGCCGATATGTACCGGCTTGCGCGGCAAAGCACCGGCGGGGTCGCGCAGAAGGCGATAGCCGGGATAGACGTCGCTCTCTGGGACATCAAGGGCAAGGCCCTCGGGGTACCCGTATACGAGCTGTTCGGCGGCCCGCACCGGGACAAGATACGGGTGTACTGGTCCCACTGCGGCACCTACCGTGCCAGGTATCCCGAAATCCTGGGAACTCCCCCCATCGAAACCATGGACGACATCACAAAACTGGGTAAGGAAGTCGTGCGCCGCGGCTATACGGCGCTGAAAACCAACATCGTCGTACCCGGGAAACCGGCGTATGTCATTGGTACCCTCGACGGGAACATCGACAAGACGATAATCGACGCGGTGGTGAAGCTCATCGGTACGTTCCGCGAGGCGGTGGGAGACAGCGTGGACATCTGCATCGACCTCAACTTCAATTTCAAAACGGAAGGGTTCATCAAGCTCGCCCGCGCGGTGGAGCCCTTTAACCTCATGTGGGTGGAGCTGGACACCTATGATCCCGACGCGCTTCTCCAGCTCAAACAGTCAACCACGACTTCGATTTGCTCAGCCGAGAGCATCTACCTGTGCCGGGGATACAGGCCCTTCCTGGAACGGCACGCGCTCGATGTAGCGATGGTGGATGTTCCCTGGAACGGATTGACCGAATCGCGCAGGATTGCCGCTCTTGCGGATATGTACGAAATCCAGATTGCGCCGCACAACTACTATAGCCATCTGTCGACCTTTATCAGCTCGCAGCTTTGCGCCTCCGTGCAAAACGTCAAGATAATGGAGACCGATGTGGATAGCGCGCCGTGGAGAGACGACATCATTTCCGAACTTCCGCAGATCGAGAACGGTTACATGATCCTGCCGAAAAAACCCGGGATCGGCGCGGAGCTCAACGAAAAAGAGATCGCGAAACATCCCTGGCCCAACCCCTCACGACCGGCGCCGCCAAACATATTTTCGGGACGTTGAGACGGCGCCCGCGAAAACACGCCGGCAGGCTCTCGCGGGACTCAAGGAGTTGTATACATGAAACTTGACGGAAAGGTCGCGGTCGTCACCGGCGCCGGGCAGGGTATCGGCCGCGGAATAGCCCTCTGTCTCGCTGAGGAAAAGGCGGATGTAGCGGTAATCGACCTCAACGCAGAAACGGCAAGACAGGTCGCGAAAGAGATCGAAGACACCGGACGCCGCGCGCTGGCTATCGGCGCCGACGCCATCGCCAAAGATGAAGTAGAGAAATCGATAGCCACCGTGCTCGAAACCTTCGGCAAGATCGATATACTCGTGACGAATGTCGGAGGCCACGGCAGGACCTCCTGGAACCGGTCGAGCCCGCTCTTCACCGATCAGAAAATCGAGGAGTGGGACGAGGATTACCAGCTTGTCTTCCGGTCACACGTTCTTGCCTGTCATGCGGTTGCACCCCACTTCATAGAGCGGAGGTACGGAAAAATCGTCATGATATCTTCGGTGGCCGGGAAGTTGCCAAATCCGGCAAATATGACCTACGGCACAAACAAAAACGGCGTGGTGTTCTTTACAAAGGCGCTCTCCCGCGAGCTGGCGAAGTACAACATCAACGTCAACTGCGTCTGCCCCGGTATAATCTATACGCCCAACTGGGAGAGACTTGCGGAACAACATATCCGGTTCGCCGCGCAGGCGCGCAAAAAAAGCGGCGCCGCCGGACCGTCGGAAGTTGAACAGATGACTCCAAGGGAGTATTTTGAGAAACGGATGATCGCGAACGTTCCTCTGGGCAGGGAGCAAACCTCAGAAGACATCGGGCGGGCCGTTGTATTTCTTGTTTCTGAAGATGCGAAAAATATCACCGGACAGGACTTGAACGTCTGCGGCGGGATGGCGCTGTGACAGCGACCCGCGCGAATAATCGGTTTCGAATTGAAAGGAGCTAAAAGACATGGCAAGAGAACTACACTTTGACTTTCGCATACCAACGAATATCGTATTCGGCGTCGGATCGCTCGACACTATCGGTGTGCACGCAAAGCACGCCGGCCTGGAAAAACCGTTACTGGTGACCGACAGCGTCGTCGGCAAGTCCGCAGGGGTCAAACGCGCCCTCGATCTGCTTGCGAAAGAAGGTATCAAGCCGGTCGTCTGGGATGAAATCAATTCCGAACCGACGGACAAGACAATCGTCAACGGCTTGGGGATCTACCGTGCCAAAGGGTGCCGCGGATTCATCGGTTTCGGCGGCGGGAGCTCGATGGATACCGCAAAGAATATCGGTATCCTCGCCGAGGCGGGAGATGACGATCCCACCGCCTACATGAGGGGCGGCGGGAAGACGCCGGTCGGCTGCCCTCCTCTCATTGCCGTCCCGACATCCGCGGGCACGGGGTCGGAAGTCACCTCGGTGGGTGTGTTCACCAGCACGGCGACCGGCCACAAGATGGGCGTCAAACATCCGAGCATGTTTGCGAAGGTCGCTATCTGCGATCCCTCTCTCATGGTTTCGATGCCGCCGGCGGTGACTTTGGCCACGGGCATCGATGCGCTTTCCCACGCCACGGAGTGCTTCACCAGGGAGAGAGAGCACCCCTTCTGCGATACCCTGGCGCTCCAGGCGATCAAACTGATAGCAGACAACCTGAAAACGGCCGTAAAAAACGGAAGCGACATAAAGGCGCGAGAAGGGATGGCGCTGGCAGCCACCATGGCCGGCACGGCCTTTGAAATCGGGGGACTCCAGTTTCACTCTTTCGCTCAGGCCATCGGGGCCAAATACCACGCGCCCCACGGAACAACCTGCGGCGTGGCCCTTCGCGGAGGGCTCCGTTACATACTGCCAAAGGCAACCGCCAAACTGGCGCGCCTCTGTTGGGCTTTCGGTATCGATACAACCGGCATGAGCGAACCGGAGGCGGCCGCAAGGGGAGTCGAGGCGGCCACCGCCTTTATTACGGATGTCGGTATCGGCGGTGTCACCAAAGCCACAGGCGCCACCAGAGAGGATATTCCGTGGCTTGCGAAAGAGACGGTTGAAACCAGCGCGGTACCATGGTCGATGGAGGACGCGACCGGCTTGTGGGAAGAGATTTTTCGGGATTGATCCGCGCGTAGGGAACGGCCGAGCCGGCCTCAACGCCGCTACCCGGAAGTTGACTTCATTAGTCATATTTGCTACTCTTTAACCTTACCTGTTTTATCAGGAACACCAACTTGCAGGAAGAAGAGGTATCAAAATGCGTAAGTCCACAAACGCGCTGGTCGCACTAGGAATGTTTGTGATAACCGCCGGCCTGGTCACCGCACAGTCAGGCTATGTCCCCGGGCAAGCCGCGGAAGCCTATGCGTACACCCACGGTGGCTACGTGGGGCGGGCAATTGTCAAGGTATTGCAGAACGGGTTGCTTGACGTCGAAATCGACGAGGCCTTTCTACCGCACACGCTGGCGATTGTCGATATGGAGTCGGCGATGTGGGACGACAAAAACACCGCATACTACCTGAACCGCGGGAACGAAGTGCGTGTAGCCAAGTACGTCGAGTACGACGGTGCGGTCTACGTCGGTACGACCGTCGGTGCGAGTCTGACCTACGTTGAGGCGGGCCGCAACGGCGAACCAGCAGGCGGCCAGGACTTGGAACTCTTGATTCTCAAGAACCAGGAAACAATGGCAGCCTATTACGGAAATATTCAAAACGGTCGCTTCAAGGTTCTTGCGACATTTGGGGGACCTGCAACACCGGTCACCAAAACAAGCTACGGCGGCGTCACGAAGGCTACGTCGCCGGGGTACTGGAATTTCGGCCAAACCTGGCAGGGCAACATCGACGCCATCGAAGAGTTTATCGAAGAGTACGGCTCGGCTTTCCGCCGGTCTGAAATGACCCTCGCTTCACAGGCAGACGCCCAGGGGCTCAAGTTCTGGTCGGTCGCTGACGCGGTTTCCGGCGCCACCAACTCGGATTTCAAGGATTATTTCGCTCTCGCCCAGGCGGCGATTGCACAGCTGAAAATGAAGTGACCTGCCGGGCATTGGCACGGGCGCCGTTGACCGGAGAAAAGGTCGGAAGCTCCGGGCGTGTACCCGGCTACTCGAGGATCCGCTGACCGTACAAGTCACCGCCGCCGGCGGTCTGTGTGATGACCGCCGC